>JBIKJX010000329.1:0-2928 GCA_044360785.1 Limnohabitans sp. | reverse complement strand
GGTGCCAAGGCCAAGGCCTTGTTGGATGGCAAGGAAGCACCTAAATCTGCGGACGCTGCCGTTCGATCGGTGGTTCAAGTAGGTGCCTTTGCCGATCTGGCCAAAGCCAGAGAAGTTCGCAACAAACTAGAAAGTGCAGGCATCAAAACCTACACCCAGGATGTGGAAACCAAAGAGGGCAAACGCACACGCGTTCGTGTCGGACCATTTCCCACAAAAGAAGAAGCTGATAAAGCTGCTGAAAAAATTCGCAAATTGAATTTGCAAGCCACCGTCCTTAAGCTTTAAAGGCGGATTTTCATGTCATACACAGACTGGGTCCTCTTGGCATTGCTGGTGGCTTCCATGCTACTCGGTGCTTGGCGAGGCTTGGTTTTTGAAGTGCTTTCGGTGTTGGGATGGATTGCTGCTTTTCTGTTGGCGCAATGGTTTGCCCCTGAAGCTGCAGACCTGTTGCCGATGGCTAAGACAGATCAAACGCTTCGTTACGCAGCTGGCTTTGTTTTGGTTTTCATTGCCAGTGTGTTCCTTGCAGGTTTAATTTCTGCACTGATGAAGAAAATTATTTCTGTGGTGGGACTGCGGCCTGTTGATCGGGTTTTGGGCGCCATGTTTGGGACAGTCAGAGGTGTGATTTTCTTATTGGCATTGAGTGTGGTCGTCCACATGACGGCACTGCACGAAAGTGCGTGGTGGACAGAATCAAAGGGTGGTCCAATCTTGATGACCCTGTTGAAGGGCATCAAGCCCATGTTGCCCGAAAAATTTGGGGCTTATTTGCCCGACTGAATGGATTGAAGTATGTGTGGAATTGTTGGCGTTGCAGGCAACGCACCAGTGAATCAGCTGATCTACGATGCCTTGCTCTTGTTGCAGCATCGTGGGCAAGATGCGGCTGGCATCGTGACCCAAATGAACAGAAAATTTCACATGCACAAAGCCAAGGGCATGGTGCGCGATGTTTTTAGAACCCGCAACATGCGTTCATTGCCGGGCAACTGTGGGCTGGGTCAAGTCAGGTACCCCACAGCCGGCAATGCCTTCAGCGAAGAAGAAGCCCAACCCTTTTATGTCAATGCACCTTTTGGTTTGGTGTTGGTGCACAACGGCAACTTGACCAATGCCAAAGCATTGAAGGCAGAGTTGTTCTCAACTGACCATCGACACATCAATACCGAGAGCGATTCGGAAGTCTTGCTCAATGTGCTTGCGCATGAACTCGAAAAGACCACCCGCGGTTTACCTTTAACGCCTGCTGATGTTTTCAAGGCAGTCGAAGGTGTGCACAAGCGAGTCAAAGGTTCTTATGCGGTGATTGCACTCATTGCGGGTCATGGTTTGTTGGCCTTCAGAGACCCGTTTGGCATTCGACCTTTGTGTATTGGTCAGAGCAAAGATGGCACCTACATGTTGGCCAGCGAATCTGTGGCACTTGAGGGCACCTTGCACCAGTTCCAACGCAACTTGGCACCTGGCGAAGCCGTGTTCATTGACATGGAAACGCAACTGCACAGCCAGCAATGCGCCGAGAAGCCCAACCTCAATCCTTGTATCTTTGAATACGTTTACTTGGCGCGCCCCGACTCCACATTGGATGGTATTTCGGTTTATCAGGCCCGATTGAATTTGGGTGAAACATTGGCCAAGCGCGTCATTTCAACAGTGCCGCCCACCGACATTGATGTGGTTATACCCATCCCAGAATCAAGTCGACCCAGTGCTGCGCAGTTGGCGCATCTGTTGGGATTGCCGTATCGCGAAGGCTTTGTCAAAAATCGCTATGTGGGTCGTACCTTCATCATGCCTGGGCAGGCTGTTAGAAAAAAGTCAGTCCGTCAAAAATTGAACGTCATTGCCAGTGAGTTCAAGGGACGCAATGTGCTGTTGGTGGACGACTCCATTGTGCGCGGCACCACCAGTCGTGAAATTGTGCAAATGGCGCGAGAGGCTGGCGCACGCAAGGTCTACATGGCCAGTGCGGCACCACCTGTTCGTTATCCCAATGTGTATGGCATTGACATGCCCACTAAAGATGAATTGGTCGCACACAACAGAACGGTTGATGAAATTCGACAAATCATCGATTGCGATGCTTTGATTTATCAAGACGTCGATGCCATGAAACTTGCCGTGGCCAGTGCTGTTTTGCCTGGCTATCCCAAAGTCAATGGATTTGATGCGTCTTGTTTTGACGGTGTATATGTTACGGGTGATGTTTCTGAAGCGGACATCCAACGTTTGAATGAAAATCGTCCTTCACAGCAAGACGAATCCGAGATGGAGTCGGATCGTTCGCGTTTGGCATTGCCCAACGCCAGTTAAGCCTTCTATTGAGAGGGTTTCGGCCAATCCGGCCGGTTAATTTGAGAATGTCATGAGTCAAAAGCCATTGCCAGAAAATTTGCACATTGATACCTTGGCGGTACGGGCTGCGCTTGAGCGCAGCCAATATGGTGAAAATTCAGAAGCCATGTACCTCACCAGCGGCTATGTTCAGCCCGATGCAGAAACAGCTGCACGCAGATTTGCAGGTGAAGAAGAGGGCTATACCTATGCGCGTCTAGGCAACCCCACAGTGGCCAGCATGGAATTGCGTTTGGCCGCTTTGGAAGGTGCCGAAGCATGCATTGCCACATCAACAGGCATGTCCGCTATTTTGCTGATGTGTTTGGGCTTGCTCAAAAGCGGTGACCATGTCATTTGTTCTCACTCATTGTTTGGCTCAACCATCAAGTTAATTGGGGGTGAGTTTGCCAAGTTTGGGGTGCAAACTAGCTTTGTTTCTCAAACCAATGTGGCTGAATGGCAGGCGGCCATTCAACCCAATACACGCTTGTTGTTTGCAGAAACACCCACCAATCCTTTGACCGAAGTTTGCGACATTCAAGCCTTGGCGGCGGTGGCCCATGCAAACAATGCACTGCTGGT
>JBIKJX010000034.1:0-10800 GCA_044360785.1 Limnohabitans sp. | reverse complement strand
ATCATGATAGAACGCATTCGCCGTAGCCTCGACAAGTTGGCCCTGTACTTGCCGGGCATTCTCATGGCGCTTTTTGCCCTGGGGAGTTGGTGGCTCTTAAGAAGTCTGCCCAGCATCATGACCGATGCGCCCAAACAAACTGTGCGTCTCGAGCCCGACTATTATTTAGAGCAATTTTCAGTCAAATCCTTTGACAAGCAAGGACGCTTAACGCGCGAGGTCAGCGGTCATCGGGCCCAACATTTTCCCTACAACGATACGCTCGATATCAGCAATGTGACTTTGCGCAGTCAAAACCCCAATGACCAACGCCATGATGTGTTCACCGCCGACAGCATGCAACTGAACAGCAAGTCGGGCGAATATGATCTCAAAGGTCAAGTGCGTGGCGTCATTGAAGCTCGTCAGCGTTAAACGCAAACATCATTTTTGAAAGGCGCTCATGCAGCCCTTGGTTTTCATCACAGGCGCTTCCAGTGGCATTGGTCAAGCGTTGGCTCTCAGGTACCACCAAGCCGGATGGCGTTTGGCACTGGTAGCGCGTCGGGTCAGCGACATGCAGGCTTGGTGCCATCAACAAGGCATGACCATGGCGTCTGCCCGTTGTTATGAAGCCGATGTGAGCCAAGTCGACAGCATTTTGGCAGCGGCCCACGCATGCATGAATGAAATGGGCGTCCCCGAAGTGGTCATTGCGAATGCGGGCATCAGCATTGGCATGGACACCCGCATCAAGGCCGACTTGGATGTCATGGCGCAAGTCATACAGACCAATGTGATTGGCATGGCGGCCACCTTTCACCCTTTCATTGAGGCCATGAAAAATCGCAGTCAGGCACACGGATTGGCAAGCGCTGGAACCTTGGTCGGCATTGCCAGTGTGGCCGGAATTCGCGGTATGCCAGGACATGCCGCTTATTGTGCGAGCAAAGCTGCAGCCATCAGTTATTGTGAAAGTTTGCGGGGCGAACTCAAGCCTGAAGGTTTCAAGGTGGTCACATTGGCGCCCGGTTACATCAAAACCCCATTGACCGCAAAGAACAGATTCCCCATGCCTTTCTTGATGTCAGCCGACGACTTCGCGCGTCTTGCCTATCAAGCCATTGCACAAGGCACGAGTTTCAAAGTAATCCCAAGCCCCATGGCTTGGGTGGCCAGGCTGTTGCGCATCTTGCCTGATACCTTGTTTGATCGGGCCTTTAAGAATCAGCCACGAAAGCATCGCGCACACGAACCTTGAACGGTTTCAAATTTGATTGCCCATGAAAAAAGCCCTGCATGCAGGGCTTCTTTTTTGGCTTGCACCGTAAAGTGCAAGTGCAGTCATTCAACGATCAAGCGATTAATAACCGCCGCCGTAGCCACCGCCGCCGCCTTCGCGACGACCGCCACCACCACCGTTACCGCCGCCACGTGGGCCAGAGCCGTAAGGGCTGCGGAAACCGGATTCGCCACCGCCTTCGCGACGACCACCGCCACCGCCACCGCCGTAGCCGCCACCGCCGCCACCACCACCGTAACCGCCGCCGCCTTCACGACGACCGCCGCCACCAAAGCCACCACCACCGGAACGGGGAGGACGCTCTTCCATGGGACGTGCTTCGTTGACAACAACACTGCGACCGCCCAAAGGCTGACCGTTCATGCCGTTGATGGCAGATTGAGCTTCTTCATCAGTGCCCATTTCCACAAAGCCAAAGCCTTTGGAGCGACCTGTGTCGCGTTCCATCATGACTTTAGCGCTGGTCACGGAACCGAACTGGCCGAAGGCCTGCTCTAAATCACCGTCACGAACCGAGTACGGCAGGTTGCCGACGTATAGTTTTTTGCCCATTGAAAGGGACTCCTCTAAACACAGAAACAAAAGCGATGGAGCCCCAAAAACGCATCAACAAACCTAAAAACCTCGGAAGGAAGCGAAACTGACACCTGTACACCGCGAACTAAACACGCGCCCGAAGACGTGTGCTAAGTCATTATGGGCCATAAAACAAAAGCTTTGGCAAGTTAATTCGTTGAAAAGCCTTTAAATACTTAGGAATAAACGTGTTTGTGACGGATTACCAACTGACTTCGCGGTCGGGTGTAGCGCTGATTTTGTGAACGGTCAGGTCTGCACCTTCATATTCCTCTTCTTGGCTCATCTTCAGGCCCAGCGTCATTTTCAAAACGCCATAGACCACGACACCGCCCAACAAAGCCCAAGCAACGCCCATGAAAGTGCCAATGACTTGCGCGCCAAACGAGACGCCGCCCAAGCCACCAAAGCTTTGCAAACCAAAGATGCCTGCCGCAATGCCGCCCCAAGCACCACAAATACCGTGCAAAGGCCAAACGCCCAACACATCGTCGATCTGCCATTTGTTTTGCGTGAGTGTGAACATCACGACAAATAAAGCGCCAGCCACAGCGCCCACGGCCAATGCGCCGAAGGGATGCATCAAGTCAGAGCCTGCACACACGGCTACCAAGCCAGCCAGCGGGCCGTTGTGCACAAAGCCTGGGTCGTTCTTGCCCAGCAAAAGTGCCGCCAAGGTTCCGCCCACCATGGCCATCAGTGAATTCACCGCCACCAAGCCGGAGATCTTGTCCAAGGTTTGAGCGCTCATCACGTTGAAGCCGAACCAACCCACAATCAAAATCCAGGCACCCAGGGCCAAGAAAGGAATATTGGAAGGGGGATGTGCAGACACCGCACCATCTTTGCGATAGCGGTTGTAACGTGCACCCAACAAGATGACGGCAGGCAATGCAATCCAACCGCCCATGGCATGGACCACCACGGAACCTGCAAAATCGTGAAACTCTTCGCCGGTGGTGGCCTTGATCCAGGCCTGCACACCGAAGTGCTGATTCCAAACAATGCCTTCGAAGAAGGGATAGACAAATCCCACGATGCAGGCGGTGGCAATCAGTTGTGGCCAGAACTTCGCGCGTTCTGCAATACCTCCTGAAACAATGGCAGGAATGGCTGCTGCAAACGTCAGTAAAAAGAAAAACTTCACCAAGTCATAGCCGTTTTTTGAAGCCAATTGTTCTGCGCCCACAAAGAAAGTGGTGCCATAGGCCACGCTGTAACCCACCACAAAATAAACCACCGTGGAGACCGAAAAATCTACCAAGATTTTGACCAAGGCATTGACCTGGTTTTTCTTACGAACAGTACCCAACTCCAAAAAGGCAAAACCAGCGTGCATGGCCAAAACCATGATGCCACCCAACAAAATAAAGAGCGCGTCTGCGCCCTGTTTTAGTGCTTCCATGTGGATCTCTACTTATTTTTGATTTAATTTGGTGCGCAAACTCTCAGTTTGTGCATCGCGCACCAAAAATAAGCAAAAACCAAGCCAAAAAAGGTTTGCGGGTGGCAGATATGATGGTCGGATGGAAGCTTTTCTTGTTTCAACGGGCATTGTCGCCCTTGCCGAAATGGGCGACAAAACACAACTTTTGTCCTTGGTCTTGGCCGCGCGCTTTCGCAAGCCATGGCCCATTGTCTGGGGCATTTTGGTCGCGACTTTGGTCAACCATGGCCTCGCGGGCGCCCTCGGCAGTTGGGTCACCACCCAACTCGGCCCTCAAGCGCTGCGCTGGGTTTTGGGGGCGTCCTTTTTGGCCATGGCCGTCTGGATTTTGATTCCTGACAAGTTGGACGAAGAGGGCGACAAGGCCAATCCACGCTGGGGCGTATTTGCCACCACAGTTGTGGCCTTCTTCATTGCAGAAATGGGCGACAAAACACAAATTGCAACAGTCATGTTGGCCGCCCAGTTTCAAAGTTGGTTCTGGGTCGTTGCAGGTACCACCTTGGGCATGATGTTGGCCAATGCGCCCGTCGTTTGGTTGGGCGAAGCCATCACACGGAAAATTTCACTGACATGGGTTCACCGTATTTCTGCCGTGGTTTTTGCCATTTTGGGCGCATTGGCTTTGTGGGGCGGCCCTGCCACAACAAGCGAGAATCCCGCGCCAGCGCCTCAAGCCATGCCAACCGCTTTGTACACACCCGTGACTGCGCCTCTGCTTTAAAGCCCTGATAATTAGACAAACTGCTTTTTTGGGTTGTCCCCCTTATGTCATTGATCGCCAAGCCACAGTCGATGTTTTTTGAAGCCCCGCTTGCACTGCAAAGTGGCGCTTCGATTCGCGCTTATCACTTGGCTTACGAAACTTATGGCAACTTGAACGCAAACAAGTCCAATGCCGTTCTCATTTGTCACGCCCTGAATGCCTCCCATCATGTGGCTGGTATTTATGAAGGGCAAGAAAAAAGCGAAGGCTGGTGGGACAACATGATTGGACCGGGCAAGCCCATCGACACGAACCGATTTTTTGTCATTGGCGTGAACAACTTAGGCTCATGCTTTGGCTCGACTGGGCCCATGCATGCCAACCCCGACAACGGTGAGATTTATGGCGCAGACTTTCCTGTGGTCACTGTCGAGGATTGGGTTGACGCCCAAGCCAGACTGTTGGACGGGCTGGGGATTCAAACCCTGGCCGCAGTCATGGGGGGCAGCTTGGGGGGCATGCAAGCCCTGTCTTGGACGCTTCGATATCCCTCTCGGGTTGCGCATGCCGTGGTGGTGGCCAGCGCGCCCAATTTGACGGCAGAAAATATTGCCTTCAATGAAGTGGCACGGCGCGCCATTGTGACGGACCCCGATTTCCATGGTGGCCACTTCTACAAACACGGGGTCGTGCCACAACGCGGACTCCGAATTGCGCGAATGATTGGTCACATCACTTATTTAAGTGACGACGTCATGAACGAAAAGTTTGGCCGTGAATTGCGCGATGCCGTCACTCACAATGCTTCCGGCTATCGCTACACCACACAGGACATTGAGTTTCAAATTGAAAGCTACTTGCGCTATCAAGGTGACAAGTTCAGCGAGTACTTTGACGCCAACACCTATTTATTGATCACACGCGCACTTGATTATTTTGATCCTGCGCGCACTGTCGGTGGCAACTTAACGACCGCCTTGGCGCAAGCCACTTGCAAGTTTTTATTGGTCAGCTTCACCACAGATTGGCGCTTCTCACCCGCACGAAGTCGTGAAATGGTCAGAGCTTTGTTGGACAACAAACGCGATGTGAGCTATGCCGAAATCGATGCGCCGCATGGTCACGATGCTTTCTTGTTGGACGATGCGCGTTACATGCAAGTGGTTCGCTCGTACTTTGACAACATTGCCCAAGCCTTGAGCCGTGGAGCCTCCGCATGAGTGAACAAGTCAATTTGAATGCGATCGCGCGTTTGGTGCCTGAAGGCTCTCGCGTTTTGGACTTGGGCTGCGGCGATGGAGCGCTGCTCGATTATTTGCAAAAGAATCGCCAATGCACGGGCTACGGCGTTGAGATTGACGACCAGAACATTCAAGCCTGCATTCAACGCGGCGTGAACGTCATTCAATTGAATTTGGACGAAGGCTTGGCCATGTTTGCAGACCAATCCTTTGATGTGGTTTTGCAAATTGACACCTTGCAACACTTACGCAACGCAGAAGTGATGTTGCGTGAAACGGTTCGCGTGGGCCGAACTGGCATTCTGGCCTTCCCCAATTTTGCGCACTGGCCCAATCGCATGAGCATCCTGACGGGCCGCATGCCCGTCACAAAACGTCTGCCCTATGAGTGGTACGACACACCCAACATTCGGGTGGGTACGTTTGCAGACTTTGCACAACTGGCCATCAAGAACAACTTGAATATTCTGGACAGCTTTGGTCTGCAAGAGGGCGAAGAAGTTCGAATGTGGCCCAACCTGATGGCTGGCACGGCTGTCTTCAAGCTGCAGCGCTCTCGCTAATTTAAATCTACGTTCAAATCGAAAGACTGACATGACACTGCCACCCACCATGAATTTTGTAGACCATGGCACTGGTGGAGGACCTGAAGTCTTAACACCCCGTCAATGTCCAATACCTTCGCCGCAAGCCGGCGAAGTATTGGTCAAGGTGGCGTTCGCAGGCGTTAATCGGCCCGATTGTTTACAGCGCAGCGGTCGTTACCCACCTCCGCCTGGCGCGTCACCCATTGTCGGTTTGGAAATTTCAGGCGAAGTGCTTGCGCTTGGTGAAGGCGTCACCCAATGGCGCATTGGCGACAAAATTTGCGCCCTGACCAACGGTGGCGCCTATGCGGAATATGCTACCGTCCCAGAAGGTCAAGCGCTGCCCATTCCCGCTGGCTTTACCATGTTGCAGGCGGCCGCATTGCCCGAAAACTTTTTCACCGTTTGGACCAATGTGTTTCAACGCGGCAAATTAAAAAGTGGCGAAAGCATCTTGATTCATGGGGGCTCTTCGGGCATTGGCTTGACCGCCATTCAATTGGCACGCGCCTTTGGTGCGCATGTGTATTGCACCGTGGGCAACGCAGAAAAAGTCGCTGCTTGTTTAAAGGCGGGCGCACATGCCGCCATCGATTACAAAACACAAGACTATGTTGAAGAGGTCTTGAAGTTCACCGACCAAAAAGGTGTGAATGCCATTTTGGACATGGTGGGCGGAAGCTACATGCAGCGCAACTTGAAAGCCTTGGCCATCGAAGGTCGCTTGTTGCAAATTGCATTTCTACAACCCTCCAAAGTGGAAGTCGATTGGGTTTCTTTGATGGCCAAACGTTTAACCTTTACAGGCTCTACGTTGCGCCCTCGAAGCGCACAAGACAAAGCACAAATTGCCAGCGAGTTGAAAGCGCAGGTATGGCCGCTGCTGGCCGCTGGCAAAGTTGCCCCCGTCATCTATCAAGTATTCAACTTGAATGAGGCGGCCAAGGCACACGCGCTGATGGAGTCATCGCAGCACATCGGAAAAATCATGCTCAAAGTCTCTGGGGAATAAAGCCATGTCGACCAATTTATCTGTGGGTGTCATTGGTTTAGGTGCCATGGGCATGGGCATGGCGCAATCTTTGCGGCGCGCGGGCCACTCGGTTCATGTGTTTGATGTGCGCTCTGAAGTAGCCCAAAAATTTGCAGCTGAAGGCGGTGTTGCGTGCAGCAGCTTGGCGCAAATTGCGGCAGCATCTGATGTGCTCGTTTCTGTGGTGGTGAATGCGGCACAAACAGAATCTGTGTTGTTTGGCGATGGCGCTGCACAAAGTGGGTGCGCAAATCACCTAAAACCCGGCAGTGTGTTTGTCATGTGCTCAACTGTTGATCCTGCATTTTCTGTCGGACTCGAGAAAAAATTAAACGACAAAGGTCTGCATTACATCGACGCACCAATCTCTGGCGGCGCCGCCAAAGCAGCGTCGGGACAGATGACCATGATGACTGCGGGCACACCAGCGGCCTATGAAAAGGCCGAGGTCTTTCTGAACGCCATGGCCGCCAAGGTCTACAAATTGGGCGACAGCGCGGGTGCAGGCAGCAAAGTCAAAATCATCAACCAATTGTTGGCGGGTGTTCACATTGCAGCCGCCGCAGAGGCCATGGCACTGGGCCTCCGAGAAGGCGTTGACCCTGAAGCGCTATATGAAGTCATCACGCACAGCGCCGGCAACAGTTGGATGTTTGAAAATCGAATGGCGCATGTTTTGGCTGCCGACTACACCCCTTTGTCGGCCGTCGATATTTTTGTGAAAGATCTGGGCTTGGTTTTGGACATGGCACGCGCCAGCAAATTTCCTTTGCCGCTTTCAAGCACGGCACACCAGATGTTCATGCAGGCCAGTACCGCAGGCTTTGCCAAAGAAGACGACAGTGCTGTGATCAAAATATTCCCTGGCATTGAGTTACCCAAAGCCAAATAATTTTTTCGAGCCAGCACCCACAAAGGCGTGACATCATGAAACTAGGCTGCATTGCAGACGACTTTACCGGCGCAACCGATTTGGCCAACAATTTGGTGCGCTCTGGCATGCGGGTCATGCAAACCTTTGGTGTTCCTTCTGCGCCTTTGTCGGCCGATGTCGATGCCGTGGTGGTCGCCTTGAAATCCAGAACCATTCCGGCTGACCAAGCTATCTCACAATCTTTAGACGCTTTGGCATGGTTAAAGGCTCACGGTGCAGAACAAATTTATTTCAAATACTGCTCTACTTTTGACAGCACGCCGGAAGGCAACATTGGGCCCGTCACCGAAGCCTTGATGGACGCTTTAAATTGCCAGTTCACCATTGCAACGCCCGCCTTTCCGGACAATGGCCGCACGGTGTTCAAAGGCTACTTGTTTGCGGGTGCTGTGTTGTTGAACGAAAGCGGCATGCAAAATCATCCGCTGACGCCCATGACCGATGCCAATTTGGTTCGCGTCATGCAAGCGCAAACCAAACGCAAAGTGGGTTTGATCGATCACACCGTCATGGCGCGAGGCGCATCGGCCATTGCAGAGAAAATCAAAGCACTTGCATCGGAAGGTGTAGGTGTGGCCATTGTGGATGCCACCAGCAACGAAGATTTAAAAACACTCGGTCCGGCCCTGAAGGGCATGCCACTGGTTACCGCTGGCTCTGGTGTGGCCATCGGTCTGCCTGGCAATTGGGGCTTGCAAACTTCAGCGCAAGCTTCTGCACTTCCTCCAGCACAAGGCCATCAAGCCATTGTGTCGGGCAGTTGTTCGTTGGCCACGCAAGCCCAAGTCGCACATTACAAATCAGCAGGCCTGCCCAGTTGGCAATTTGAACCTTTGCGTTGGACCGACTCCCAAGTGCCGGCGCAAATCAAAGCCGAGGTCGACAAAGCTTTGGCTTGGGCTGCGCCCCTGTTAGCCCAAGGCCCTGTTTTGATTTTTGCCACGACCGATGCAGAGACTTTGCAGAAAGTGCAAGCCAAGTTCGGCCGAGAACAAGCCGGCGAATGGATGGAATCTGCGTTGGCCCAAGCCTGTGTTGGATTGCAAGCTTTGGGCGTGAAGCAATGGGTCATTGCAGGAGGCGAAACTTCTGGCGCTTGCGTCCAAGCTTTGAACATTTCACAAATGCAAATTGGTGCCCAAATCGATCCCGGTGTGCCTTGGTGTTATGCACCCAACCATGCGGCTGGCCATCTCACCCTCAAGTCGGGCAATTTTGGAACACCCGATTTCTTTACCAAGGCCTTCGAAGTTTTGGCTAGGACCGCTGCATGAACTTTCACAGCGTCAACACACTCAGCGAGTCAAAAGCACGCGAAGAAATTTGCCGCGTGGGTTTCAGCTTGTTTCAGCGTGGCTATGTGCATGCCACCGCAGGCAATATCAGCATGCGCATCAGCAATGGTTTTTTGATCACACCCACCGACTCGTGTTTGGGAAGCTTGGACCCTGCCAGTTTGGCGCTGTTGAACACCAACGGCACACAAGTCAGTGGCAACAAAGCCAGCAAAACCATTGCGCTGCATCGCCAAATTTATTCAGCGTCTGACCATGCGCCGGGCAGTCACCCCGCGCAATGTGTCATTCACACACACAGCACCCATTGCGTCTCACTCAGCTTAAACGCGCAGGGGCCAGAACTGTTGCCACCCATCACCCCTTACTTTGTGATGAAAGTGGGCCACGTGCCCTTGATTCCTTATTTCAGACCAGGCGACCCAGAGGCGGCGAATGCTGTGGCTCAGAGCATCGCGCAGTTTGCCCAAAAAGGAACACCCATTCGCGCTGTCATGTTGGCCAAATTAGGTCCCAACGTTTGGCACCAAGACCTGGCCAGTGCCATGGCCACGTTAGAAGAGCTTGAAGAAACAGCCAAGCTGATGCAACTCAATTCAGGCCATCCACCGCCAGATTTATCGGCAACCCAAATTGAAGAATTGCGTCAAACTTTTGGTGCTGCTTGGTAAATTGGGGCTTCATACTCCTCCACGTCCTTTTCCATTTCACCTAACCGCTGTCCATTGAAAGTTGCCCATGCCTCAATTCGCTGCCAACCTTTCCATGATGTACCCCGACATGGATTTTTTAGACCGCTTTGAAGCTGCAGCCAAAGATGGTTTCAAAGCGGTGGAATATTTATTTCCTTACGCCTACCGCCCACAAGAACTGGCCGCACGATTGAAAGGCAACGGCCTACAACAAGTTCTGTTCAACATGCCACCTGGTGGCATTGACGATGTCAGCACACTGAGTGCATGGGAAAAGGGCGATCGAGGCACAGCGTGCAGCCCAGGTCGTGAAGCGGAGTACAGGGCTGGCGTTCAACGTGCCATGCAATATGCCGAGGTGCTGGCATGCCCACGCATTCATTCCATGGCGGGTATTTTGCCGACAGGTGTTAGCCGGGAAGCGGCGCAAGCCACCTTGGTCGCCAACTTGAAATGGGCTTGCCAACAAGTGCGCGCTCAAGGCTTAGATGTTTTGCTAGAGCCCATCAATCAGCGCGGCATTCCAGGTTTTTTTGTCAATCGACAAGACCATGCGCATGAAATTTTGGCCTTGGTGGATGAACCCAATTTGAAAGTTCAAATGGATTTGTTTCACTGCCAAATTGTGGAAGGCGACGTCACCACCAAAGTCGAGCGTTACTTGCCTACAGGCAAGGTGGGCCACTTTCAAATTGCAGACGTTCCCCTCCGACATGAACCCGGCACCGGTGAACTCAATTGGCCCTATTTGTTTGACTTGATCGACCGAGTGTCTGCAGAATGTGGCTGGCAAGGTTGGGTGGGCTGCGAATATGTGCCCGCCGACACCACCTCTGGCGGTACCTCACGTGGTTTATCTTGGTTAACTTCACAACGTTAAGCTTGAAAGTTAACCTCACTCAGAATTTTTGGAGAGCATCATGAACGCACCGATTCACAAAGAACTTCCCGCACATTTGCTCAATGCCGAGACAGCACTTCGCGACGTCACGCAAACGTGGGACTCA
>JBIKJX010000328.1:0-2937 GCA_044360785.1 Limnohabitans sp. | reverse complement strand
CGCGCGGTTTCATGGGTTGGGGACGGCTGAAACTGAGGGTGACAAATCTACCGCTTTGGTACTTTGAACCAAGGGAATTCTGCGCACAGCAAAACTACCGATCAAAGCCAAGCAAGTTGACCACAACATCATGCCGTGGGCCATGGCCAAGAGGGGGTCGGTCATGTGGGTGCCAATCCAAGTGCCCATGCCAAATGCTACCAGCATCATGGTGAACCCATTCAATGCAGATGCTGTGCCTGCCATTTCAGGAAAGGGTGCAACGCATCCACTTTGGCCGCAGGGTTGGTGGACGCCATGTGCCAATAAATAAAGGTTGACTGGTGCCATGACAGCCCAAGCGCCAAACCATGCTTTGCCGGGTCCTACATAGGCCACAAAAATTAACAGCAAGCCAGCTGACAAGCTCACAAAACCAGCTATGAACACGCAAGTTTGGACACTGATGCGCAACAACAACCAACGGCAGATGAAGGTGCCCAAGATGTAGGACGCAGACATTGAAATCATCAACAGACCATAGACTGTTTGGCTTAAGCCCATGCTTTGTGTGAACACAAAGGAAGAGGTTGCTAAGAAGGTAAAGAGCCCCGCAAAAGAGACTGTTGACAATGCGCTGTAGGCCTGAAAAGTACGGTTGCGAAAGATGTGTTGTGCAGCAGACCACAAAGACTTGAGCTGCAACGCTTGGGGGTTGCGTTTCAACAAGCTCTCATCAAAATAAAAGTAAATCAGCGTGCCTGTCATGAGGGCAAACAAAAACAAACTGCTGAGAGCCCAACGCCATCCGAGCGCTTCAGTCAAAAAGCCACCCACGGGCACGCAGGTGCAAGCAATCAGACCCAAACCAGAAAGAGCTTGCGACATCACCTTGGCACCTTGGACGGGTTCGTACAGATCTCTGATGATTGCGCGCGCTGCCATAACGCAGGCCCCCATGGCCACACCTTGGAAGGTGCGGGCAGCTATCAGGGTCTCTATGCCGGGCGAGAGCGCGCATGCAATGGCAGAGAGGGCATACACTGCGATGCCGCCCAACAAAACGGGTCGGCGCCCCCACTTGTCCGACAAGGGCCCCCAAAACAACTGTGAAATACCAAAGGCCAACAGCATGGCTGTGAGCGTCAGTTGTGCTTGCACCATGCTGGCCCCAAAGCCTTGCGTCAAGATGGGCAGGGCGGGTAAGTACAAGTCAGTCGTGATGGGCTGCAAGCCCAGTAAGAGGGCCAAAAGCAGCACGGTCATCCCTTGACTTCGCGGGCTTGTTGGTGCCTTTTCAACCATCAACGGCCACGCAAAAACAAAGCGTCCAATTCACGCATGCTGACTTGACGCCATGTGGGCCGTCCATGGTTGCACTGATCGGAGCGCTCGGTGGCTTCCATTTGGCGTAACAGGGCGTTCATTTCATCCAAAGTGAGTTTGCGATTGGCACGCACAGCACCATGGCAAGCCATGGTGGCCAAAATTTCATTTTGGGCACGTTGAACCACCGTGGCGGCATCGTATTGGGCCAATTCTGCCAACACGCTGCGGGCCAATTCGACAGCATCACCTTGTGCCAATGAAATAGGGACCGCACGAACCGCCAAAGTTTTGGCGGACAAGGCAGACACTTCCAGCCCCAATTGCTGAAGAACTTCGTTGCAGTTTTCAGCGGTGCTTATTTCTTGAGGGGTGGCCGCAAACGAAGCCGGAATTAAAAGGGGCTGGCTGCTAATTTGCGTGGTGTCGAGTTGCTGTTTGAGTCGTTCATACACAATCCGTTCGTGGGCTGCGTGCATGTCCACCACAATCAGGCCTAGGCTGTTTTCTGCCAAGATGTAGACGCCTTGGAGCTGGGCAATGGCTCTGCCCAATGGCCAGTCTTGTTCAGACATGCTCTGAGGCGCATTGGATGCCACCGGGACAGTTTTTAAAAAATTTGGTGCAGACTCTTCAAGTTGTGGGCCATTGCCCCAAAGTGCTTTGAGTTCTGCCAGAGCTTTGGCGGGATCTTCATTTGCCCGATCGGTACCAAAGGCCATGCCACGTTGTGACCAGGTGTTAGATCCTGGCGTTGCGCTTGGCGATGGCGCTAAGAAAGAGCGGTCTGTGTTGGTTTGGTTTGGCGGTGAAGCGAAGTCGTTACCTGACAGAAGTTGCGCACGAGGCACGGCCAAAGCACGTTCAATGGCGTGTCGCATGGCTTGGTGAACCTCACGGCTGTCGCGAAAGCGAACTTCAATTTTGGTGGGGTGCACATTCACATCAACCCGTGTGGGGTCCATTTGCACATACAACACATAGACGGGTTGACGCTGACCGTGCAGGACATCTTCGTAGGCACTGCGAGCGCCATGTGTGATGACTTTGTCGCGCACAAATCGTCCGTTGACGTAGGCAAATTGTTGGTCAGCCCGTGCGCGTGCCGCGTCCGGGGTGCCCGCTCGACCTCGAACGTGAACAGGACCGGCTCTGAAATCGATGTTGACGGATGACGCCACAAACTCTTCGCCCAACACATCGGCCAAGCGCTGGTTCCAGCCAGCTTCACCAGGGTGACTGCGCCACTGCTCGACAATTTTGCCTTCGTGCCAAATGGCAAAGCTGACCTCTGAGCGAACCAATGCATGTCGTCGGACGGCTTCAATGCAATGCGCCAATTCGGTATTTTCTGACTTTAAAAAATGTCGCCGGGCAGGTGTCGAAAAAAATAACTCTTTCACTTCGACGGTGGTGCCGGCGGCGCGTGCCGCAGGCCGCACTTCACCGGTTTGGCCGTCAAGTAAAAAGGCTGTTGCAGCACCTTCGGGGCGTGACAGCACGCTCATCTCCGAAACAGAATTGATCGCAGCCAAGGCTTCGCCACGAAAGCCCATGGTGGCCACTGACTCTAAATCTTCAAGGCTGTTAATTTTGCTGGTGGCATGACGCTTCAAAGCTACGGGTAATTCT
>JBIKJX010000381.1:0-2564 GCA_044360785.1 Limnohabitans sp. | reverse complement strand
TCGGGTGTCAAGGACTCGAGCAAGCAAAGAGTCACGGCTATAATGGGAGGCTTTCCCGCATCAACCTGTACGCACCCGCTCACAACAAGCCATTTCCCTTCAAAAGCAGCAAAAAGTAAGCCTTTTTAGGTCATGCTTGAGCGTGCTGGGGCGTACCCGAACCATACCGGAGAACCCAGTGCTTTTGTCTCTTCAGGGAACCTTCCCCTTAGCCATTTTGGCGCTTGCAGACGGCACAGTCTTTGTCGGCAATTCCATTGGTGCCCCTGGCACCACTGTTGGTGAGGTGGTTTTCAATACCTCCCTCACAGGCTATCAAGAAATCCTCACAGACCCCAGTTATTGCCAGCAGATCGTGACACTCACGTATCCGCACATTGGCAACTACGGCGTCAACCCAGAGGATGTCGAATCTGACAAAGTCCATGCTGCTGGCCTGATCATCAAAGATCTGCCCATGATTGCAAGCAATTTCCGCTCGACCGAAACGCTATCGGCTTACTTGTCACGCAGTGGCACTGTGGCCATTGCCAACATCGATACCCGCAAACTCACACGACTTTTGCGCACCAAGGGTGCACAAAATGGTGCAATCTTTGCCTTGACTTCTGGTCAAAAAGTCACGCCTGAGCTGACTGCGCAAGCAGTTCAAGCTGCCCAATCCGCACCAGCCATGTCTGGCTTGGATTTGGCCCAGAAAGTCACCGTGCCTGAGTCATACGATTGGACCGAGTCTGAGTGGAAGTTGGGTAGTGGCTATGGCCAACAAGCTGCCCCACGTTTCCATGTGGTGGCTTACGACTTTGGTGTTAAGAAAAACATCTTGCGTATGTTGGCCGAGCGCGGATGCCAGGTCACAGTGGTGCCTGCCAAAACGCCCGCTGCAGAAGTGCTCAAGCACAAACCAGATGGCATTTTCTTGTCCAATGGACCCGGAGACCCACAGCCCTGTGACTACGCGATTGCGGCAGCCAAAGAATTGATTGAAACGGGTATTCCTACTTTTGGAATTTGCTTGGGACACCAAATCATGGCCCTGGCCAGTGGCGCCAAAACGTTCAAAATGAAATTTGGCCATCACGGTGCCAACCACCCCGTCAAAGATCTCGATTCGGGCCGTGTCTCCATCACGAGCCAAAACCACGGCTTTGCCGTAGATGAAAAATCCTTGCCCGCCAACTTGCGTGCCACTCACGTGTCATTGTTTGACGGCACCTTGCAAGGTCTGGCGCGTACCGACAAGCCAGCGTTTTGTTTCCAAGGTCACCCCGAGGCCTCACCAGGTCCTCACGACATTGCCTATCTCTTCGATCGCTTCATCAACTTGATGGAGACCAAATAACATGCCAAAGCGGACCGACCTTAAAAGTATTCTCATCATTGGCGCTGGCCCCATCATCATTGGTCAGGCCTGTGAGTTCGACTACTCTGGCGTACAAGCATGCAAGGCTTTGCGCGAAGAGGGTTACAAAGTCATTTTGATCAATAGCAACCCTGCCACGATCATGACCGACCCCGCTACGGCGGATGTCACCTACATCGAGCCCATCACTTGGCAAACGGTGGAAAAGATCATTGCCAAGGAAAGACCCGATGCGATTCTGCCCACCATGGGTGGTCAGACAGCGCTCAATTGCGCGCTCGATTTGTGGCGCAACGGTGTGCTCGATAAATACAAAGTTGAACTCATTGGTGCCACACCCGAAGCCATTGACAAAGCGGAAGATCGCTTGAAGTTCAAAGACGCCATGACCAAAATTGGTCTGGGCTCTGCGCGTTCTGGTATTGCTCACAGCATGGACGAAGCGTGGGAAGTTCAGCGAAGTGTGGGTTTCCCTACTGTCATTCGCCCTAGCTTTACCTTGGGCGGTACGGGTGGCGGTATTGCTTACAACCCTGAAGAGTTTGAGACCATTTGCAAACGCGGTTTGGAAGCGTCTCCCACCAACGAATTACTCATTGAAGAGTCCTTGTTGGGATGGAAAGAATACGAGATGGAAGTGGTTCGCGACAAGGCGGACAATTGCATCATCATCTGTTCCATCGAAAACTTGGACCCGATGGGCGTGCACACTGGCGACTCCATCACGGTCGCACCTGCGCAAACCCTCACCGACAAAGAATATCAAATCATGCGGAATGCCAGCTTGGCTGTTCTGCGCGAAATTGGTGTCGACACCGGTGGCTCCAACGTTCAGTTCTCGATCAATCCCAAAGACGGCCGCATGGTCGTCATTGAGATGAACCCCCGCGTGTCACGCTCATCAGCATTGGCTTCCAAGGCCACTGGCTTCCCCATTGCCAAAGTGGCCGCCAAGTTGGCCGTGGGCTTTACGCTTGACGAGTTGCGCAATGAAATTACAGGCGGTGCCACACCTGCCAGTTTCGAGCCCAGCATCGACTACGTCGTGACCAAAATTCCTCGATTTGCCTTCGAAAAATTCCCGACAGCCGACAGCCGTCTCACCACCCAAATGAAATCGGTTGGCGAGGTGATGGCCATGGGCCGTACCTTCCAAGAGTCCTTCCAAAAAGCATTGCGTGGATTGGAAGTCGGTGTCGAT
>JBIKJX010000327.1:0-2946 GCA_044360785.1 Limnohabitans sp. | reverse complement strand
TTTGGCCCTTGAAGGTTTAGGGCCCATCTTTGTCAAATTTGGACAAGTCATGTCCACCCGACGCGATCTCTTGCCCGATGACATTGCGGTGGAGTTGGCCAGATTGCAAGATCGTGTGCCGCCTTTTAGCTCAGACATCGCGGTGGCCACCATTGAGCGTGCATTTGGCCGATCGGTGGGCGAAATTTTTGAATCCTTTGACCATTTGCCGGTGGCCAGTGCCTCTATTGCACAGGTTCACTTTGCACTGCTCAAAAACAAAGAGGGCGTTGTGCAAGAAGTGGCTGTCAAAGTGTTGCGCCCCAACATGCTGCCGGCCATCGAAAAAGATTTGAACCTCATGCGCATGATGGCGGGTTGGCTCGAAAAAGTCAGTGCCGACGGTAAACGCCTAAAGCCTCGCGAAGTGGTGGCTGAATTTGACAAGCATTTGCACGACGAGCTGGACCTGGTTCGTGAGGCGGCCAATGCAGCGCAATTGCGCCGCAATATGCAAAGCCTTAATTTGGTCCTCATCCCCGAAATGTATTGGGACTATTGCCATCCCGAAGTGATTGTGATGGAGCGCATGAAAGGCTTGCCGATCAGTCAGGTCGATGCTTTGAGACATGCAGGCGTCGACATTCCTCAGTTGGCCAAAGATGGCGTCACGCTGTTTTTTACCCAAGTTTTTCGCGACGGTTTTTTCCATGCAGACATGCATCCCGGCAATATTCAGGTCAGCATCGAGCCTGAAACATTGGGCCGTTACATTTCGCTCGACTTTGGCATTGTGGGCACGCTCACAGAGTTTGACAAAGAATATTTGGCGCAAAATTTCAGTGCCTTTTTCAGGCGTGATTACAAGCGGGTGGCCGAGTTGCACATTGAGTCAGGTTGGGTGCCCAGTACCACGCGGGTGGATGAACTTGAGTCGGCCATTCGATCGGTGTGCGAGCCTTATTTCGATCGCCCCCTCAAAGAAATTTCTTTGGGCATGGTGCTCATGCGCTTGTTCCAGACATCGCGGCGCTTCAATGTTGAAATTCAACCGCAATTGGTTTTGTTGCAAAAAACTTTGCTGAACATTGAAGGCTTAGGTCGTCAGTTAGACCCCGAGCTCGATTTGTGGAATACAGCCAAACCTTTTCTTGAGCAATGGATGATTGACCAAGTCGGGCCCAAGCGTTTTTTCCAGCAACTGCAAGAACAAGCGCCGCAGTACGCCAAAATCCTGCCTCAGTTGCCACGCTTGATGCATGACTACTTAAAGCAAACCACCGCCAGTGCACATGACCGCAATCAGTTGGCGGCCTTGCTGGCTGAACAGCAAAGAACCAACCGATTGCTGCAGGCTGTGGTCTATGTGGTTATTGGCTTCGTGTCCACCCTCATCGTGTTGCAAGCGTTCGAAAGATTCCATCAAATCTAAGGAGTGTTGTTGTGTTATTGACTTTGGTCATTGCTTACTTGCTCGTCACCATTGCCGTCGGTTTGGTGGCAGCCAAACGCGTCAAAAGTTCAGCTGACTTTGCCATTGCAGGGCGAAATCTTCCCCTTGCCATGATCATTACCACCACCTTTGCCACATGGTTTGGCTCTGAAACCGTGTTGGGTATTCCTGCAAAGTTTGTGAACAGTGGTCTGAATGGCGTGGTTGAAGACCCGTTTGGTGCTGGCAGTTGCTTGATCTTGGTAGGCCTGTTCTTTGCGGGCAAGTTGTACCGCATGACCTTGCTCACCATCAGCGACTATTACCGCGAGCGCTATGGGCGGTCCGTCGAAGTCATGTGTTCCATCATCATCATGGTGAGCTATTTAGGCTGGGTTTCAGCGCAAGTGACGGCACTGGGCTTGGTCTTTAATTTGTTGTCCGGTGGTGTGGTCAGCATGCCCATGGGCATGGTCATTGGCGTTGTTTCGGTGTTGGCGTACACCTTGTTTGGCGGCATGTGGTCGGTGGCCATCACAGACTTTATTCAAATGATCATCTTGGTTGTGGGCTTGGCCACGTTGGCCGTGTTTGCAGGCAATCAAGCAGGCGGCGCAGACAAAGTCATTGCCTTGGCAGTCAGTCAAGACATGTTCAAGTTTTTGCCCGAACCCGAATTGAAAGAAATTTTGTTCTTTGTGGCGGCGGCCATCACCATCATGTTTGGCTCTATTCCGCAGCAGGACGTTTTCCAGCGCGTCATGTCGGCCAACAGTTTGAGCGCAGCCACCAAGGGCCCCATCATTGGCGGTATTTGTTACATCTTGTTCGCTTTTGTGCCCATGTTCTTGGTGGTCAGTGCCCTCATCATCATGCCTGAGAAGGCCGCCCAACTGATTCAAGAAGATCCGCAAAAAGTGCTGCCTACTTTGGTCATGGAGCAAATGCCTTTTATCATGCAGGTGCTGTTCTTTGGGGCTTTGTTGTCAGCCATCAAATCTTGTGCGTCTGCCACCTTGCTGGCCCCCAGCGTCACCTTCACAGAAAACATTTGGCGTCAGTTTTACCCACACCAAGGCGACAAGCAAGCCCTGTTTGCCATGCGTGTCACGGTCTTGGTGTTCAGCGGCTTGGTTTTGGCCTATGCCATTGCGATGCAAGGCAGCTCCATCTATGAGATGGTTTCAGGGGCTTATCAAGTGACCTTGGTGGGTGCTTTCGTCCCCTTGCTTTTTGGACTTTACTGGTCCAAAGCCACCACCCAAGGCGCTATTTTCGCCATTGTTTTGGGTCTTTTGACATGGTTGCTGCTGCTGCTAACCCCTGCTGGTGAGGAATTTCCCGCTCAGTTGGCGGGCGTTTTGGCCAGTTTGGTCGGCATGTTGATTGGCTCCCTGGGTCCTCAGGCGATTCAGAACAAACATGGCGCACACCATGCTTTGCAAGGTAGCCGCCTATAATTGAAGGTTTTCTGATTACCACGCGAGAACCTTCAACATGCCCATCTACGCTTACAAGTGTGATTCCTGTGGCCA
>JBIKJX010000326.1:0-2954 GCA_044360785.1 Limnohabitans sp. | reverse complement strand
TGGCCATGCTGGGTTATTTGCCCGCTTGGTTGGCAGGTTTGGGAATGGCATGCAGTTCATTGGGCGTGGTGTTGAACGCCATGCGTTTGTCTCAAACCATTCAGTACGAAGCAGAAGGGAGCGCTTGATGGACATCCTTTATTTGTTGGTGCCATTGTCAGTGGCCTTGGTGTTTTTCATCTTGGCCGGTCTGTGGTGGGCCGTGAATCGCGGACAGTTTGAAGACATTGAAGCAGAAGGTGAGCGGATTCTTCGGAATGATTGACTTAAGTCAATGCGAACTTGTGTCCGACTTGAGAAACTCTGTTTGTAATTTTTGAAGAGGTGAAAATGAAATTTGCCAACGTACAAGCAACTGTCTACAGCGATACCGTTGTTAGGCAGTTTGCCATCATGACTGTGGTGTGGGGTGTGGTGGGCATGCTGGTCGGTGTGATCATTGCAGCGCAACTCACGTGGCCAGAACTTAACTTTGGCATTCCTTGGCTCAGTTATGGTCGCTTGCGTCCCTTGCACACCAATGCTGTTATTTTTGCATTTGGTGGATGCGGCCTGTTTGCCTCTGCCTACTACGTGGTTCAAAGAACTTGCCATGTCCGCTTGTTTGCAGAAAAGTTAGCAGCCTTCACCTTCTGGGGTTGGCAGTTGGTCATTGTGTTGGCCGCCATTACGCTGCCTTTGGGATACACCAGCGGCAAAGAATATGCTGAACTGGAATGGCCCATCGACATTCTAATAACCTTGGTTTGGGTGTCATTTGCTGTTGTGTTTTTTGGCACTGTCGGCACGCGCAAGGTCAGACACATCTATGTGGCCAACTGGTTCTTTGGTGCTTTCATCATTGCGGTGGCCTTGTTGCATTTGGTGAACAGTGCAGCCATGCCCGTGGGTCTCATGAAGTCTTACTCAGCTTATGCGGGCGTTCAAGATGCCATGGTGCAGTGGTGGTACGGTCACAATGCCGTTGGCTTCTTCTTGACAGCAGGGTTCTTGGGCATGATGTACTACTTCATTCCCAAGCAAGCTGAAAGACCTGTCTACAGTTACCGCCTGTCCATTGTTCACTTTTGGGCCCTCATTTTCACGTACATGTGGGCGGGCCCTCACCACTTGCACTACACCGCTTTGCCTGATTGGACTCAGTCCTTGGGCATGGTGTTCTCGCTCATTTTGTTGGCGCCCAGTTGGGGCGGCATGATCAATGGTGTGATGACGCTATCGGGAGCTTGGCACAAGCTTCGTGATGACCCAGTGTTGCGTTTTCTGATTGTGTCTTTGTCCTTCTATGGCATGTCCACTTTTGAAGGCCCCATGATGTCCATCAAAACAGTCAACGCTTTGTCGCATTACACCGACTGGACTGTTGGTCACGTGCACTCGGGTGCTTTGGGTTGGGTCGGGTTGGTCACGATGGGCACCATGTACTACTTGATTCCTCGTTTGTTTGGTCAAAAGAAGATGTACAGCGTCAAAGCCATTGAAGCCCACTTCTGGATTGCCACCATCGGCATCGTCATTTACATCGCTGCCATGTGGATTGCTGGTGTGATGCAAGGTTTGATGTGGCGCTCTGTGAATGCAGACGGCACTTTGACATACACCTTTGTTGAGTCAGTGAAAGCCACATTTCCGTTTTATGTCTTGCGTTTGTTGGGTGGGGTGTTGTACCTGGCAGGCATGTTGATCATGTTGTGGAATACCTTGAAAACAGCCACGCAAGGTCGTGCTGTCGACGTGCAAATTCCATCAGTGGCTGTCGCGCACGCCTAAGCGCATAGGAGAACTATCAGATGTCTAACGCTTCAAAATCCGGCGGCTTGTCCCACGAGAAAATTGAAACCAACAACTTCCTCATGATCGTTTTGATTTTGGTGGTCTTGTTGTTTGGTGGCTTGGTTGAGATCGTTCCTTTGTTTTTTCAAAAATCAACGACTGAGCCAATCCCCGGCCTAAAGCCCTACACAGCTTTGCAAGTGGCCGGACGCGACATTTATGTGCGAGAAGGTTGCTACAACTGTCACTCTCAGATGATCCGTCCTTTCCGCGCTGAAACCTTGCGCTACGGCCCTTACTCAGTGGCAGGTGAATTCGTCTATGACCACCCGTTTCAATGGGGTAGCAAGCGCACAGGCCCAGACTTGGCGCGAGTGGGTGGTAAGTACTCTGACGACTGGCACCGCATCCATTTGATCAATCCGCGCGATGTGGTCCCTGAATCCAATATGCCAGCTTATCCATGGCTTGAAAAAACTGCTGTGGATGGTGCCAGTTTGCCTACACACATGAAGGGACTGCGCAAATTGGGTGCCCCCTACAGCGACGAAGAGATCGCCAAAGCCACTGCAGACGTACAGGGCAAAACAGAATTGGATGCGGTCATTGCCTATTTGCAAGCCATGGGCATTCATCGTCAATAAAGGGAGAGTAATCATGGATGTCAATACCCTTAGATCGGCAGTGACTGTGGCGACCTTCATCCTGTTTATCGGGATTGTGGTGTGGACCTTGTCTAAGCGGCGTTCAGCCGATTTTGAAGAGGCTGCTAAGTTGCCTTTTCAACAAGAAGACTGAACGACCCTGATCAACCAATAGAAAGAGAATTTGAAATGAGTGATTTCACAAGCAATTTCTGGTCTTTGTACGTGGCCGGCATTGCGTTGTTTGGTATTGTGGCTTGTTTACTTTTACTTTACTTCAGCGGTAAAGCCAAAGCCATGACTGACAACGACAACACCACCGGTCATGTATGGGATGGCGACTTGCGTGAGATGAACAATCCGCTGCCCAGATGGTGGGTGGGTTTATTCTTGATCACCATCGTATTTTCTCTCGCTTATTTGGCGCTGTATCCAGGTTTGGGCAACAGTGCAGGCAAGTTGGATTGGTCTTCGACTGGCCAATACAACGATGAAATGGCCAAAGCCAATCAAGCGTTAGAGCCTTTGTATGCTAAG
>JBIKJX010000325.1:0-2957 GCA_044360785.1 Limnohabitans sp. | reverse complement strand
TCCCCAGATGACGGCCATTTTCATGTCGCCATCCGAAAAGTCCCAAGCCAGCAGCAAAGGCAACAGTGCCAAGCTGATCAATGCAGGAAGTCGCCAAAAGGGCGTTTGAATTGGGTCTGCTGAAAACGGAGAAGTTACGTTCATGAATTAAATGATAGTCTGACAGTGAGCAAAACTCAGAATTTTCACAGACGCTTGTTAAAATCATCTGCAGTTACAAGCTGGTTACATGACTTTTCTGAATGCCTCATTGGCTAGAAAAAATGTCATGTCCAAGCTTGAAAAAAGTTTTTCAACTCTTTGGGATTTTTCATCATGGCACTCGTTTCAATGCGCGAGCTGCTGGACCATGCAGCGGCCAATGGCTACGGTATTCCAGCATTCAACGTTAACAATCTAGAGCAAGTTCAGGCCATCATGGAAGCCGCCAAAGAAACTGGCGCGCCGGTCATCATGCAGGCGTCTGCGGGTGCTCGCAAATACGCGGGTGAAGGCTTTTTGAAGTTGCTCATTCAAGCCGCAGTCGAGTCTTATCCCGACATTCCAGTGGTCATGCACCAAGACCACGGCCAAAGCCCCGACGTGTGCCAAGGCGCCATCAATTTGGGATTCAGCTCCGTCATGATGGATGGCAGCTTGGAGGCCGACGGCAAAACCATCGCCAGTTATGACTACAACGTCGAAGTGACCCAAAAAGTGGTCAGCATGGCCCACAAATTGGGCATCACCGTGGAGGGTGAATTGGGTTGCTTAGGTTCCTTGGAAACCATGCAAGGTGACAAAGAAGATGGCCATGGCACCGACGCGGTCATGACCCGTGAGCAACTCTTGACGGACCCCGAGCAAGCGGCCGACTTTGTCAAACGCACCCAGCTCGATGCTTTGGCCATTGCCATTGGCACCAGCCACGGCGCCTACAAGTTCACACGCAAGCCTACGGGCGATATTTTGGCCATTGACCGCATTCAGGCCATCCATAAACGCATTCCCAACACCCATTTGGTGATGCACGGTTCCTCAAGTGTGCCGCAAGACCTGTTGGCTGTCATTCGTGAACATGGCGGCAACATGAAAGAAACCTATGGCGTCCCTGTTGAAGAAATTCAAAAGGCCATTCAGTTTGGCGTGCGCAAAATCAACATTGACACCGACATTCGTTTGGCCATGACCGCTGCCGTGCGCAAATTCATGGCGCAAAACCCCGACAAATTTGACCCCCGCGAATGGCTCAAGCCTGCGCGCGAAGCAGCCAAACAAATTTGCAAGCAACGCTACATTGAGTTTGGCTGTGAAGGTCAAGCTGCCAAGATCAAAGGCCACAGCTTGCAAGTGGTAGCAGCGCAGTATGCAAAAGGCGAGTTGGCGCAAGTCGTTCACTGAAATTGGCCGGATAATTGCAGCAACATGAACACTGCTGCTTTACACACTTCCGCTTTAACGTCGCTCACCTTGCTCGCCCGTGGCAAGGTGCGTGACAACTATGCTGTCGGCACCGATCGCATTTTGATGGTGGCCTCCGATCGCATCAGCGCCTTTGATGTCATCATGGGTGAGCCCATTCCCGGCAAAGGTGTGTTGCTCACACAAATGGCTTTGTATTGGTTCGACAAGCTCGGCCCAAAAGGACTTAATCTGTGCCCGATTCACCTCACGGGCGAGGCACCCGAAAGCGTTGTCAGCGAAGCTGAAGTGCCGCAAGTCAAAGGCCGCTCGATGCTGGTCAAGCGCTTGAAACCCATTCCCGTCGAGGCCGTGGTGCGGGGTTATTTGGCGGGCAGTGGTTGGAAAGAATACCAAGAGGGTCAACAGGTGTGTGGCGTGAAGTTGCCCGCAGGCTTGAAAAATGCCAGCAAATTGCCGGAACCCATTTACACACCGGCGGCCAAAGCCGCTGTCGGTGATCACGATGAAAACATCACGTTTGAAAAAACAGTCGAGATGATTGGTCTCGATTTGGCCACGCGCATCAAAGACATCAGCATTGCCATTTACAAAGCGGCCAGTGACATTGCTGCCCAAAAAGGCATCCTGATTGCCGATACCAAGTTTGAATTTGGTTTAGATGCCGACGGTACCTTGGTCTTGATGGACGAGGTGCTGACCCCTGACTCTTCTCGATATTGGCCCGCCGAAAGCTATGTGGAGGGTGTCAACCCACCCAGCTACGACAAGCAGTTTTTGCGCGACTGGCTGGAAGGCGCTTTGGTCAATGGCAAGCCTTGGGACAAAACGCCGCCTGCTCCTCGTTTACCCCGTGAAGTGATTGAGAAGACATCGGCAAAATACGAAGAAGCGCTGCAGCGTTTGACTCGCTAAGTCATCTTGCCCAAACAGCCATCGCTCAAAATGGTGGCCTTGGGCCAGCGCATCTAAGTTTGGAGATGCCCCTCATGATCAATTTGTTCCGCTCTGCACCCGAACTCATGGTGCAGTACGCGCACTATCACCGGGATCGTCGCAACATCGTCACACATTTGGTGGGTATTCCATTGATTGTTTTGTCCATTGGCATGCTGCTGTCCTTGGTCTCATGGGACATTGCGGGTCATGCTGTCAGTTTGGCGGCCTTGCTTTGGGTGCTTTCAACGCTGTGGTACCTCACACGCGGCAATTTGTTATTGGGTGTGGCCACCAGCGTTGTCAACGGCGCACTGATCGCGTTGGCCCACACGCCTGAGGCTGCCACAGGTTGGGGCATGAATGTACTTTACGAGGCCGCCTGGTTTCCAGGCCTGGTCGTGTTTGTTGTTGGCTGGATCATTCAGTTTGTGGGCCACATCTTTGAGGGGCGCAAACCTGCATTTGTCGACGATGTGGTGGGACTGTTGGTCGGCCCCATGTTTGTGGTGGGCGAGGCGCTCATGATGGCAGGCATGCTTCGCAGCATGCACAGCCTGATTGAAGCGCAAGCTGGTGCCACGCGTTAATTAAAAATTAGCCTCCAACAGGCACCCCAA
>JBIKJX010000324.1:0-2963 GCA_044360785.1 Limnohabitans sp. | reverse complement strand
CGACTATGTCATGGCCGCTGACAAGTTCATGGGCGCAACGCTCACAGCCCATCATTTGTTGTTCAACCGCAATGCCATCTTCACAGGCGGTATCAGGCCACATTACTACTGCTTGCCTGTCCTGAAGCGCGAAACACACCGTGTGGCTTTGCTCAATGCCGCCACATCGGGCAACGCACGTTTCTTCTTGGGTACCGACAGTGCGCCCCATCCGGCCCATCTGAAAGAACACGCATCAGGCTGTGCGGGTTGCTACACCGCACACGCAGCGCTTGAAATGTACGCAGAAGCTTTTGACAGCGTGGGCAAGCTAGACCAATTGGAGGCTTTTGCCAGTTTCAATGGCGCAGACTTTTATGGGCTGCCGCGTAACACAGGTCACATCACCTTGAAGCGTGAGTCTTGGACGCCGCCCGAAAGTTTTCAATTTGGCGAAGCCGACCTCAAACCTTTACGCGCGGGTGAAGCCTTGCCATGGCGAGTGGCCTAACTCAAATTGCAAACATCGATTGGCACACGCCATGGCTAAAGGCTTGGCGTGAAATTGGCGCACCATTGAGCCAACAGATTGCCCAAGGTGTGCCGGTCTTTCAGGCCTGCAATGAGGCACTCAAGTCGCTCAATCCCAACAAGGCCCATCCTGTTTGCCCTGTGCATTTTGTGGCGCAATCAGAATTGCCCGAGGGTCAGGCTTATGAGCAATTCATTCATGAAACTCAGAGCGTCCCCACGCGCGATGGTTTGCATGATTTTTTCAATGCCTTGTGTTGGCTGCATTTTCCCCTTGCCAAAAAACAATTGAACCTTGTTCAAGCGACCGCCATTCAAGCGCAAGGTGTGGGCGCAGTCCGTGGGCCAGTGCGCGATGCGGTCACAGTTTTTGACGAAAACGCTTGCCTCATTCAATTGCCTGACCTCATTTGGGAGGCGCTGCAGGCACGCCAGTGGCACACCGCTTTGGTGACTCATCGCGAGTTTTGGCAAGCGGCACAGGTTCAAATTTTTGGTCATGCTGCTTTGGAAAAATTGGTCAACCCCTACAAAGCCATCACCGTGCATTTGTGGCGAGTGCCGCAAGGTGTTCCAATGACCCAATGGGATGACTGGCTGGCGCAAGACCTGCAACCCGCCAAATTGGCGCAAAAGCCATTTCTGCCTACGCCGGTTTTGGGCATTCCAGGTTGGTGGCCAGACAATCAAAATCCTGACTTTTATCAAGACGACCAAGTCTTTCGCCCCCTGAAAACACCCTCGGCCACGGTTTAATTCCGTTCAATTTTGAGGAATTAAGGTCGCGCACTTGATTTTGTGGCGTGTCACCCTAACATTCGTGCTGTGCGCTTGGCCTTCGCTGAGCGGTGGACAGAAAATCCTCATGAAACGCATTATTTTGTTTGTTTTGACCAACTTGGCCGTGGTGCTGGTGTTGGGTGTGGTTGCCAGTTTGTTGGGTGTTAACCGCTTTCTCACGCCCAATGGCTTGGACTTAACGGCCTTGCTGGGCTTTGCCCTCATCATGGGCTTTGGGGGCGCCTTCATTTCCTTGCTCATCAGTAAGCCTGTGGCCAAGTGGAGTTCGGGCGTCCAAGTCATTTCGCAACCCAGCAATGCGGACGAAAAATGGTTGGTCGATACAGTCAAGAAATTGGCCGACAAGTCTGGCATTGGCATGCCCGAAGTGGGTGTATTTCAGGGTGATCCCAATGCGTTTGCAACCGGCGCCTTCAAAAACTCAGCTTTGGTTGCTGTGTCTACAGGTTTGTTGCAAAACATGACCCACGAAGAAATTGAAGCTGTTTTGGCCCACGAAGTGGCGCACATCGCCAATGGCGACATGGTCACCATGGCCTTGATCCAAGGCGTGATGAACACCTTTGTGGTGTTTTTGTCCAGGGTGGTGGGTTACGCTGTCGACAGCTTCTTGCGCAAGAACGACTCTGAAAACACAGGCCCAGGCATGGGTTACTGGATCACCACCATCGTGCTTGACATTGTTTTGGGCTTTTTGGCGGCCATTGTGGTGGCTTGGTTCAGCCGTCAACGCGAGTTCCGTGCCGATGCCGGTGCTGCACAACTTATGGGGCGCAAGCAACCCATGATGAATGCCTTGGCCCGCTTGGGTGGTTTGCACACCGCCGAGTTGCCAAAAAGCATGGCGGCCATGGGTATTGCAGGTGGCATTGGACAGTTGTTCTCAACACACCCACCCATTGAAGAACGCATTGCAGCATTGCAAAACAACTGATCTGTAGTTGGGTGATCGAATGAACGGGCCTTCGGGCCCGTTTTTCATGTCTGACGAGGCAAATCCTTGAGCGGTAACGCATGAGACTGTCGCCTTAGGGCACGTCATTTATAGTGAAGGGGTGCCAAGACTCATACCGACATCCCTTCAGCGTTTAATGACGTTGACCCAACTGCAAAACGCTCGAAGGTTTCAACGTTTGCCGCCTCCCGTGCGCGGCATGATTTGGATGGCCATTGGGGGGGTGTTGTTTTCGGTCCTCAATACCATTGCGCGTTACTTCGCAATGCAAATGGACCCCTTTGAGGCCCAATTTTTACGTTACTTTTGTGGCCTGATTTTCATGCTGCCCCTCATTTGGCACCAGGGCGTCAGCGCATATGTCCCCAATGACTTGAAAGGCCAATTCTGGCGTGGCGGTGTGCATACGCTTGGCCTGATGTTTTGGTTCACAGCCTTGCCTCACATTCCATTGGCCGACATGACTGCCATTGGTTTTACGGGGCCCATCTTCATCATGCTGGGGGCTGCGTGGTTTCTAGGCGAACCCATGCGCAAGGATCGATGGATTGCGGCGGCCATTGGCTTTGCAGGCGTGTTCTTGGTGGTCTTCCCCAACTTGTCGGGTGAAGGGGGTTGGTACAACTTGGTCATGCTGGCCTCATCGCCCATTTTTGCGGCTTCTTTTCTCATTACCAAACATTTAACACGCACTGAA
>JBIKJX010000033.1:0-10995 GCA_044360785.1 Limnohabitans sp. | reverse complement strand
TCAAAGAGCCTGGAGCCTGCCACATCGTTCATCATGGAAAAAACGGGTGATCTGCCACCGAAGTCGGCTTCCATGGCTGCGCAAAATGGATCGCAATGCTTGACCAACATGTCAATCACACGTTGCAGACGGTCTTTGCGGGTGGCTGCACTCACGGGGCCTTCTGCTCTGAATGCGTTTTGTTGCACTGCAAGCAACTGGGGCAGTGACTGAATGGCTTGGTTGTCAGATGCAGACATGGGGGCTCCTAAAGTTCGTAGGCTTGCGGCTCAAAACATCATGCTATCAAGCTATGACTGGCGTCGCTTAGTCTAAAAAGACGATGGCGCTAATTTTGCGAATGCGTGAACATGCGCTTATGAATTTCAATACACCCCCCGCCGTGACATGGCGGACACACCTCAGTTTGGCGCTCTTGGCGCTGGTATATATCTTTTCAGTCATTGATCGGCAGATCATTGCCATCTTGATGGAGCCCATCAAAAATGAGTTTGGTGCAAGCGATACCCAAATGGGCTTGCTCAGTGGACTGGCCTTTGGACTCTTTTATGCGGCACTGGGTGTTCCTGTGGGCAAGCTCGCAGACAAATACAACCGCAGCATGATTGTGGCTGTCTGCTGCTCGCTTTGGAGCCTGGCCACTGTGGCCTGTGGCTTTGCGGGTCAATTTTGGCAGTTACTTTTGGCCCGCATGTCGGTGGCCATTGGTGAGGCGGGCGGTATGGCGCCCTCTATTTCCTTGGTGTCAGATTTGTATCCACCCAAGCAACGTTCGACAGTCATCAGTTTGTTCATGACAGGCCCCAACTTGGCGGTGGTCATTGGGCTGTCTTTGGGGGGATGGATTGCGCAGCAATATGGTTGGCGAGCGACTTTTTTATTTTTTGGCGTGCCTGGTATTGTTTTGGGTTTGCTGGTGTGGTGGCTGATCAAAGAGCCGGTTCGGGGAGGCTTTGACCAGCCTGCTGTGCGAAGTGAGCCCTTAGCGCCAGCAGAGTCTTTGTGGAAGCAAATTTATCGGCTTTTGCAAATCCCCGCTTTTAGGCGTGTTGCGTTTGCCTGCGGCATTGCGGGTTTGGCGGGGTATGCCTATGGGGTTTGGACGCCCAGCTTTTTGGTCAGAACGCATGGTTTGAGTTTGGCGCATGCAGGGCTGATGTTTGGTTTTGCCAGTGGCTTTGGCGCACTGGTGGGTGGTTTGTTCAGTGGCTGGTTGTGCGATCGCTTGGTGCAACGCGATGTGCGTTGGCAGGTGGGCTTGCCCATGCTGGGTGTTCTCATTTCAATCCCTTGCGCTGTGGCATTTTTATTGTGGCCTGCTGAAGGTTATTGGGCATGGGCTGGTTTAAAGATTCCTCACGCCATGGCATTTTCAATTGCCTTTGGATTCTTTGGCAGTTGGTGGCCGTCGCTGTCCTACAGTGCCATCAGTCACATGGTGCGCTCTTCTGAGCGGGGTGTGGCGGCTGCCTTGCTCAACTTTTTTATCACGCTGTTTGGCATTGGTGTGGGTCCGTTGTTAACCGGTGTCATCAGCGATCTATTGACGCCCAGCTTGGGCGCGCAAGCCCTGCGTTGGTCCTTGGTCGCTGTCATGTTGCTCTTGATTCCAACGGCATTGCTCTTGGCCATGTCGCTTCAGGCTTATCGTCAGCAATGGAATTTGATGAACAAGGAAAGCAAGTGATCGAGTCTTCCCCCGTTGTTTTTATCACTGGTGCGAGTCGCGGCATTGGCGCAGCCACGGCCATCGCCTTTGCCAAGGCGGGTTGGCGGGTTGCGATTGCGGCCAGAACTTTGCACCAGCAACAAACGCAAAACCATCAATTGCGATACGCCGATGGGCAGTTGTTGCGCGGCAGTTTGACGGACACCGCGCAAGCCATCGAGGCTTGCGGTGCCCAAGTTTTAATGCAAAGCATGGACTTGATGGATGCCAAGTCAATGGACGCAGCCATTGAGACAACATTGCAGCATTTTGGCCGCATCGATGTGCTGATCAACAACGCGGTGTACCAAGATCGCGAGGTCAATGCCATGTTGTTGGACTTGGACGACGAAGCCCTACAGCGCAGCCTTGTCGGCAATGTGGTTGCACCGTTTCATCTGGTTAAAAAAGTATTGCCGCACATGATTGCTCAAGGGGGCGGCAAGATCATCAATGTGGGATCAGGTGCGGGTCAGTACGACCCGCCCATGGCGGCCAATCAAGGCGGCTGGGGATTTGCCTATGGTGCCTCTAAGGCCGCTATGGGGCGACTGGCAGGTGTCATTAACCGCGAATGGGGGCACAAAGGACTTTTGGCGTTCAGCGTCAATCCGGGATTTGTCAACACCGAGGCCGCCCAAGCCACTTTGGGTTTAGACGCTGAACTGTCAAAAAAATATGGCGCTACGACGCCCGAGGCCATTGCTGCCAGTTTGGTCTGGTTGGTGAGTGATGCAAGCGCAGCCGAGTTGACGCAAAAGCCTCAACTGATTGATTTGCAGGCGCTGATCAAAACCAAGGCCTTAGCCTTCTAACGGTGAAGTTTCTGCTGCGTAGCCAGCGGCCCATCGGTAGTCGGCTTTGCCGGCTGGACTGCGCTTGATTTGAGGCGCAACAAAGACCGCTTTGGGTACTTTGTAGCCAGACAGTTTCTCTCGACAAATTCGATCAAATTCTTGACGGTCAAATGCGTATTCGTTTGCAAGTTCAACGACTGCCACCACTTTTTGGCCCCAGCGTTCGTCGGGCAATCCTACAACCAAGACATCGGCCACAGCGGCATATCGGCGCGCTGCTTCTTCAACTTCTTCTGGGAAAACTTTTTCGCCGCCGGTGTTGATGCACTGGGAGCCGCGGCCCAGAACCACGATGTCACCATTCTCATCAATGCGTGCTTGATCGCCACTCAACACCCATAAGCGTTCTTCTATTTTGACGAAGACTTCGGCACTCTTTTTGGCATCGCCAAAATAAGCGACAGGCGTGTAGCCGCTGCGCGCCAAGATGCCAGTGTCGCCAGGGGTGCTCAAAATTTGAAGTGTTTCACTGATCACGGCCAAGTCTGGGCGTGCTTTTAAAACCATGAAGCCATCACCCTTGGTGGGCTTAGCGCCACTGCCCATCAGACCCGTCTCTGACGAGCCCATGCCATTTGACAGTGCAATGTGGGGAATTGCTGCTTTAAGTCGTTCTTGAACATGGGTTGAAACCAAGGCACCACCGTTACCCACCACACGCAAATGGCTCAAGTTCCAACGCCCTGGGTGTGCCTCAAGGGCTTTGACCAAGGGCAGTGCCATGGCATCGCCAACCATCGAAATGATATTGACTTGGTCGCGTGCAGTGATGTCCAAAATATGTTCGGGATCGAAATGATGTTGATCGTTAACGACCACTGCATGACCCGCCAACAAGCTGATCAAGGTGCCCCACATGGCGGCACCATGCATCATGGGTGCAATGGCAAAAAAGCTCATGGGTGGCGCACTGGCCACCAAAGGGCCTAAGTCTTCTGGCTTTTCGATGGGTGGACGTTGGAAGTAAATACCGCCGCCGCCCAAAGCGCTCATGAACAAAGATTTGTGCGGCCAAACCACCCCTTTGGGAAGACCCGTGGTGCCACCTGTGCACAACAAATACAGGTCATTGTCATGTCGATCGGCATCAACAAGTGCAGCATTGCCATTAGCCAATAATGTGTCGTAGTGAACTGCGCCTGTGACACCTATTTGAGGTGCGCCTGTCTGAATACAAAGCTTCAAGTGGCTCAGCTTCGGAGCGACTTGTTGCACTTCACTTGCAACGCTGGCATCGTAGAAAAGAGCTTTGAGTTGAAGCGAGTCAAGCAAGTGTTTCAACTCATCTGCCACATACCGGTAGTTCACGTTGGCGGGCGCTGCACCAATTTTGCAACAAGCAAAAAATGCTTCAAGGTATTCTGAAGAGTTGAAGAGTTCGATGCCAACGTTGTCACCCCGCTGAATGCCGTTTTGTTTCAGAGCAACGGCAATTTGGTTGGCGCGCTGATTGAGTTCGCGAAAACTCAAGCGTTTTTCCCCGCAAATGAATGCAATTCGATCAGGTACGGCTTCAGCAACAATTTCAAACAGGTCAGCCAAATTAAAGGTGCGTTTCATACGGGCTCGGTGAAGGTGGGGCAATCTGGAGGGATGGAATCTTGTTTGATAGAGAAACTTTGAAAATCGTCCAAATAAGGTATGCCAAACCGGTTCCAATCCCTCAATATGTCAACTTTCTAAAGTACGCGACGATTGGGAGACAAGATGGCCACCACCAAAGACTACCGCATCGGTGAATTCACCTTCCCTAGAGGTTGGTTCATGATTGCTGACGCAGAAGAGCTGAACACACACAAGCCTTTGGCGGTTCGATTTTTTGGCAAAGACTTTGCGCTCTACCGAGGGAGAGCCACTGGCAAGGTGGTTTTGCTAGACGCCTATTGCCCCCACATGAAAACACACTTGGCTGCGCCCAATAACACCTCGTATGTGGTCATTGATGGCGGCGGTAGCAACGTGGATGGCGACGGTATCCGTTGCCCCTACCATGCTTGGCGCTTTGGCCCCGATGGCAAATGCGACGACATTCCTTACCATTCAGGCCCCATCCCAGCCGCCGCGTGTGTCAAAAGCTGGACGGTGGTGGAAAGCCTGGGCGCCATCTTTGTTTGGCACGATCCTGAGGGCGGTGAGCCTGAGTGGAATCACCCCAGCCTTCCGCAATTTGATGACAAGTCTTGGGTTAGAGGCCACTGGGACCATTTAGGCGTGTTGAACCAACACCCACAAGAAGTCATTGACAACATTGCTGACTATGGTCATTTGGGCCCAATTCATGGCTCAACCGTCGATCGTTTTGAAGTTGAATTTAAAAACCACACTGTCACGCAGCGTCAATGTGGCGGCCACCGCACCTTGACGTCTGCCGATGGCACGGGCGCTGTTTTGCACACAGACACCACCTACCATGGCCCAGGTGTTTTGATTTCTTACCTCACGGGTATGTTCGAAACCATTTTGCTCATCATGCACACCCCCATCGATGATGGCTCGATTAAGGTATGGCATTCATTGATTGTCAAATCACCCTTCGGAAATTCAGAAGTCAACACAGCCGATTTGGTGGCAGCCCGTCAATACCAAGAGTCCAGCAGATTGGCTTTTGCGCAAGACTTTGAAGTCTGGACCAACAAAGCGCCTTGTTTGAATGGCCTCTTTATTCCAAGTGATGGCCCCTTCATGAAGGTTCGCGTTTGGTACAAACAGTTTTACAACCCACGCGCCATGAAACAAGAGTTCGTGGAGCAATGTGACGGTATGTATGTGCCAAAGGGTGCTGTGCCCTATACCCAAACCGCTTGAGTTTTCTTAACTCTGTTGATGTCTAACTGAGGCAAATTCAATGGCCACTCAAAACTCTGATTTCAACTCAGTGGATTCACAAAGTACGGAAGCGCCATCGGCATGGCGCGCACGTACAGTGCTCATTGTGTTGACCTTGATTGCCACGGTTCAGTTCTTTGACCGCGCCCTCATGGTGGTCATTCTGGAGCCTCTGAAACAGGAGTTCAGTCTGACCGATGCGCAGCTTGGCTTTTTGTCCGGCTTCAGTTATGCAGCTGCATTTGCCTTGGCAGGTATTCCATTTGGTTGGATGGCGGATCGAGGTAACCGTCGCAATTTACTGGCCGCGCTATTGGCCATATGGAGTGCTTTGGTGGCCTTTGCGGGTTCAGCCAACAGCTTCATGGCTTTGGTGCTGACACGCGTCGGCATTGGCGCTGCCGATGCGGGGGGGCAACCTTGTTCGGTCTCCATCATTTCCGATCTGTACCCCACACAACGCCGCGCCAGTGCAGTGGCCATCTTTTTTGTGGGCGTGCCTTTGGGCATGGCCTCAGGCTTCATAGTGGGTGCCATCGTGGCCGGCCAGTTAGGTTGGCGAACCGCTTTTTATGTGGCCGCAGTGCCTGGTGTTTTACTCACCATTTTGTTGTTGCTGTTGGTCAAAGAACCCAAAAGAGGCGCCAGTGATGGCCTCCAAGAAACCAAAGACAAAGCCCCCCCTTTGTCAGAGACCTTTGCTTTCATGCGCAGTCAAAAGTCATTGGTGTACTTGATGGCCGCCTCGGTGCTGGTCACGGCTTCTTCTTCCGCCATGATGTCCTGGATTGGCTCATTGTTGGTGAGGGTTCACGGTCTTAGTCTTGAAAATGTGGGCTTGCTGACCGGCCTGTGCATGGGTGGTTTTGGTGCCATTGGTACGCTGGTGTTTGGTTGGGTGGCAGACCGTCAGGGTGCCAAAGACATGCGCAATCAACCTCGCATGATGGCCATCGCAGCAGCTGTTATTGCCATCAGCGGAACCGCTGTTTCGCTTCTGCCCACTGTTGTTGGTGCTGCCATTTCGCTGGCACTGTTTGCTTCCATGGTGGCAGGCCTGAATGGCCCAACCTATGCATTGACACAAAGCTTGGTCAAAGTTCGCATGCGCGGTACGTCAATGTCAACTTTGGTGGTCTTACTCAATCTGATTGGAGTGGGGGTTGGTCCAGCATTGGCAGGTATTTTGAGTGATCAATTTGCCGCAGCCTTTGGTGCTGAATCGGTTCGCTGGGCCATGGTTTGCGTCTTGCTGATGAACATTCCTGCCGTGGTTTTGTTTGTTCGCTGCGCCCATACCATTCAAGACGATTTGCAAAGAGCGCAGGCCTAACTCAGGCCTCACTCAGCCCTCAACTAGGCCTCAACTAGGCCTCATCCGGCCTAACACATCACGCTCACAGTTAGCTTAAGGACGCTGATGCGTCACTTGCGTGGCCATAAAAATCGAGGTTTGTAACTGGCACAAATGGCCCAACGCAGTTTGTAATTGCAATTGAACAGCACTTGGACTTATGCGCGACACCAATTGCTTAGTGTCCTCAAACCACCATTCCACAATGGCGTCGTACTTGTAGCCCTCTGGTTGTCCTTCTTGAACCCAATTCAAGACCAATCGCTGGCCGAAATTCCACGTTGAAAAATCAGACAAAGTTTGCTGCAAATTGGATTCAAGACCTGTTGGTACTTGTTTTAAGAAACCGACCAACACAGCTTGCCCCGCAGCACGATCTACCAAGACTTTCTCTTCAGCAACCAGGGTGAAGTCTCGAACATAGCGATCGAATACGCGCAATTCATCCGGCTTCATGATGGCTTGCGTTTCGGGATCATGCCAAATGTCTGAGGCCACTTGCAGGTCTCGAATTTGTAGCAAGTTCACACCATCCGCATCAGTATGAATGCCACTCAAAGAATTGGCCAAACCCAATGAAAGCACACTGGTGCATTGCTTCACGCCCAATACTTTGTCCTGAACATTGCGACATTGTTTGCCAAGCGCAGAATGTTCACGCCAGGCTTGCGCAAATTCAGTCGCAGCCAATTTCGGATTTCGCTTGGCCAAGTAAATCATTTTCCAAGAGGACATGGGCGCAGCAATGGATTCAGTCATGGCGTTTCGATGAGGTGTTCAAGACGAAGCATTCAAATTAGCACGGGCCAGCGCAGCAGGATAAGCTTTCTTGGCCAAGCTGAACGCACCGACCGCAGGCAACAACATACAGACCATGCCCAACAGCGCCATGCGCAATGCATCATCCCCAAAATAACGCGTCAATAAATCGCTGAACAAGCCCGTCAAAATGGCGCCCAAGCCATTGCCTACGACAGCACCCGCCAAAAGCATCATGGCATTGGCTGTGGCTCTGCGTTGACTGGGCACCACCAAGCTGATGGCGGCATAAGTTGGTGCGGCCCACCAGGGTAAGAAGAAAGAAAAAACCATGACCGACAGCATTGCTTGGGTGATGGCGCCCGAAGGCATCAAGAGGTAAGTGACACCGCAGACATAGGCTAAACCTAGGCCTAAAACAGGCACACCCAATTGCCAACGCTTGTCACGCTGAGTCAGTTTGTCTGTGAGTGCACCCGACGCCAAGCCCCCCAATAAGGACATGCAAGCGGATGCGCCAGAAATCCAACCTGCTTGTTGCAGACTGATGTCGTGGTGGCGAATCATCAAGGCAAAATTCCAAGTGCCAAAAGAGTAGCCAGACAAAAGCGCAAATGCTGCACCCAAGATAGACCACCGCGTAAAAGGCTCCGCCCAAATGGCAGCCACAGCGCCGCGCTGTTGCAATTCATCGTCAGAATCAGTGGCAATGGGTGTATGGATTCGCACCGGTTCTGACACGGTGTAGCGAAGCAGCAATGAAACCAACAAGGTGACGCCACCAATGAGCGCAATGGTCATGCGCCAGCCATGGTGTTGGGCCAACCAAGAACCCACCACCAAGGCCATCAAAGCACCCAAGCTGGCGCCTGCGCTCAGCACGCTCATGGCGCGTGATCGGTTCTCAGCGGGATACAGATCAGCCAGCATGGACATCGATGCGGGTGTGCCACCCGCGTCACTGATGGCGCCGCCAGAGCGGGAAAACATCAAGGTAAAGAAGCCCACCGACAAGCTGCCCATCAATGCGAGCAAACCACCAACACCTCTGGCATAGGCAATCAAACTTCTGCGATTGCGTCGATCTGCCAGCTTGCCCATGGGCACACCCAGCAAACCAAAGGTCAATGCAAAGCCAAGTCCTGTGACCAAACCAATTTGTAAATCGCTTAAATCAAATTCAAGCTTGATGGGTTGAATGACGACAGACAGGACTTGGCGGTCCATGAAGGCCAAGGCTGACAGCAAGGTCAGAATGGCCAGCGTGTAGTTGGATGATTTTGAAAATGATGTGCGTTCAGAACTCATTCAACGGTCACGAATTTCAGCCAAAGGTTGTTCTACGGCATAGGGTTTCATGGCGGTCACAAAAAGCAAAGCACCGCCTAAAAAACAAATCCCAGTGCTTGCCGCCAAAGACCAACGCAAGGCTTCATTGCCAAACCAAGGAATGAGGAAATCACTGATCGAACCAATGATCAGAGGGCCTAAACCGGCGCCACACAAAATCAAGCCTAGGTTGAAGAGCGCCAAACCAGACGATCTGCGGTGCGGTGCAATTAAGCCCGCCAAAGAGGCATAGACCGGTGCCGCCCACCATACAGCAGTGAAGCCAAACAACACATAAAAACCAATGGCATGGGGCACCGTCATGCCGCCCATTTGCCAGCCCGTACCTGCTGGCAATGCAAAGAAGGCAACGCCCAATGGCAAGGCCAAGAAGCAACCCAACATGGGAACCCCTAAGCGCCAGCGAATGTCACGCTTTGCCAATTTGTCGCACAACCAACCGCTGAACAAGGAACCCAAGGCCGCTGCAAAACCGCCCAGCAATCCCATGACAACGCCTGCGCCTTGCAAGCTCATGCCATGCGAGCGCACCAAAAATGCGGGTGTCCAAATGCCAATGCCATAGCCCGTGAAGCCCATCAAAATAGAGGCCAAGGTGATGCGCGTAAAGGCGGGGGACGCCCACAGGTCACGAACCAAAGTAGACAAGGGCTCGGGCGGTGCTTCGGTGTAGGGGTTGTCGCTCGATTGCCATTGACCGCGTTGTGGTTCTACGCCTGAAACGCGCAACATCAAAGCCGCGACCAAGCCGGGCAAGGCCATCCACAAAAATGCAGCACGCCATCCATAATGCTGCGCAATCCAGCCACCCGTGGTCAAGCCCAACAAAATACCGATTTGTGGACCCAGCAAATACACACTCATGGCCCTGCCGCGTTGCTGCGGCGGATAGTGGTCTGCAATCATGGAAATTGAAGGAGGGCCGCCACCGGCTTCGCCCACAGCAACGCCAATGCGCGCAAAAGCCAAGCTCCAAAAGCCAACCGCTAAGCCGCACACCGCCGTCATGGCGCTCCACGCAGCACAGCAATAGGCCACAAAATTACGCCGATTGGTTCGATCGGCGTAGCGGCCAAATGGCACGGCCAAGGCGCTATAAAACAAGGCAAATGCCAAGCCACTCAAAAATCCCATGGCCGTATCCGAAACCTGAAACTCTTGTTTGATGGGCTCCATGAGAATGCTCATGATCTGGCGATCGATGAAGCTCATGGTGTAGACAAACAAGAGCAGCCCTAGGGTGTAGTGACTGCGCCAACCATGTGCGGCTTGGAGGGGCTGGGTTTGAGACATGCTGCAAATCCTAGAAATTGAAGCATTCATTGTGCAGTTACCAATCTGCGGTGCATCGTCCGCTCAGACGATGGCCCCTTTTGATAGCCCCTTTGATCGGCACTTCAGAAAGGGGCGCCTTTAACCTTTGGCAGTATTTTGTTCAGCGTAATAGGCCTTCATGGCCCAGGCAAAAGTCAAAATGCCCAAGGTGAAGCAGGTGCCAGTGGTGATGGCCAATGAAATTCTGAGGGCTTCAGCGCCCCAAGAACTGGTCAATTGATCACTCAGCATGCCCACCAAAAGTGGTCCCAAACCGCCCCCCACCATGGTCAAGCCTAAGCTAAAAATAGACAGGGCAGTCGCTCTGCGATGCGGTGCGATCAGTTCAGACAACACGGCATAAACGGGTGCAGTCCACCAAACCGCCGTGACACCAAACAACAAATAAGCGCCCACGGCATGGGGAATGACGAAACTCCCCAACTGCCATGTATCGCCAGCGGGCAAGAGGTAAAAGCCGAGGCCTGTGGGCAATGAAAGCAAACATCCCAACAAGGGGACGCCAATTCGCCAGCGCACATCGCGCTTGGCCAGGGTGTCATAAAGCCAGCCGCTCAGCACCGCACCCAAAGCGGCTGCTGTACCGCCCAATAAACCCATGACCGCGCCTGCACCTTGAAGTGTCATGCCATGCGAGCGCACCAAAAATGCAGGTGTCCAAATGCCAATGCCGTAGCCTGTAAAGCCCATCAACAGGCCTGCAAAAGTGATGCGCATGAAGACTTTGGAAGCCCACAAACTTTTGAAAATATCGATCAATGATTCATTTTCAGAGGGTGCTTTTGCGACCTCGCCAGCCCACATGC
>JBIKJX010000322.1:0-2989 GCA_044360785.1 Limnohabitans sp. | reverse complement strand
AGAAATCGTTCAGCCCCCCTTGGCCTTCTCTCCCTCTGATTGGGAATTAATGTTGCTCTGACCCCAATTATTTGACGATAGGTGCGATGCTGCTGAACTGGTCGGTCCAGAGGCGCAGGCCGATTTGGTCTTGGGGGTCGGTGCCTATGATGCGGCCCGCGTCATCGCGAACTTCTCGGCTTACGGAGGGGTAGGCTTTCAGGTAGGCCTGGTCGTTGGTCATGATGAAATGCAAGTTGCGGCGAATGTTTTTATCGTCATCGGCGGCCTGAAACTTATGGCGAAACGCCATGCCCAACACCTCCGATTGCGCCTTCACAATGGGGTACAAATTCAAATACGCGTTGGTGATGTTGATGGCAATGTAGCCATCGGGTTTAAGGTGATTGGCATATATCTGAAACGCCTCGCGCGTTAGCAAATGAATGGGCACCGACCCGCCGGTAAAGGCATCGAGCACAATCACGTCATAGCGCTTGTCTTTGGGCAACTGCGCCATGCGAAGCCGGGCATCGCCCAGCACAATGTTTTGTTCCGCAGCTTTGCAAGATTTCAGATTGTCAAACCACTGCTGTGCAAAGCGCACAGCCGCAGGGTTGATCTCGTAAAAATCGTAGGCATCTGCCGGGCGCGCATAGTTGGCCAAGGTGCCAGCGCCCAAGCCAATGAGTGCTACAGACAAATTGGGTTTCTGTGACATGGCCCACAGCAGCGTATCGCCAATGCCGCTGTCGCGCGCGTAATAAGTTGTAGGCACATGTCGCAATTTGTCAGACAAAAACTGCTGGCCATGCGTCACACTGCCACTGAAAAAAACGCGTTCGTTCAACTCGGGCTGCTCAAAAAAGATCCGCTCCTTCACCGACACCGTGCCATAAAAATTGCGTTCTTGGTCCAGCAAAATTTCTGAGCGATCGGGCTTGATAATTTCTCGCCAAGACCATGGGTTTTGCAAAACCACCAACAAAGCCACCATGCCCGTCGCAGTTGTCACACCGCCCAAGCGCACCAAGCGCCCCGCGCCATCGGCACGTGGCAATGAAGTTCTAAACAACACATAAGTTGCCAACAAAGCTACGATGACCAAAGCCATCAGCCACTCGTGGTAGTCATCAAACCACTGCGTGGCCACCAGCGTGACAAACAAACCGCCAAACGCACCGCCAATCGACATGCAAAAATAAAACTCTGTTAACCAGCGTGTGTCAACCGGCCTGCGTCGATACAACTCACCGTGGCACAACATGCACACCACAAACAACAAGGCGTAGTGCGACCACCGCACTTCGTTGACGCCGTAGTCCCACTCCAAACCAAACCATTGCGGAATGTCGCTCATGCCCGCCGTCAGCAACAGCAATATCAAAGCCAGCCCACCAAACAAGCGTGGGCGATACCACCGCGGATGATCAAAGGTCAGAATGAAGGTGACCAAGTACAAACCAAGCGTCGAAATCCAAAGCCTAGGCTCGGGGGCAATGTCATGGCTGATTTGATCGGTGGCCGCAATGAACACCAAAGAAGCCAAAGCAGGCAGCGCGATCCAAGACAAGCGCTGCGCAATAGGCAACTTGGTTTTGGGGTCAAGATTGACAGTGGCATTAGCAGTTTCAGCTTTGTTTTGCCAAGCGCCCAAAGCCACAGGCAAACAAAGCAATGCAAAGACCCAAAATCCAATGGTCCACAACTGGCCCATTTGCTGCTGCTCTAGCCAGGGCTCGAGCACATAGGGAAATGACAACAGCGCCAAAAACGAGCCCACATTAGACAATGCGTACAAACGGAAAACAGATTTCGCGTGCGCCGTGCTGGTAAACCAATGCTGCACCAAGGGGCCTGTGGTGGCCAAACAAAAGTAAGGCAAACCCACACTCAGTCCCAATATTTGCAAGACCTGAAGCACAGGCGAGTCGGGCGATTCGGGCCGCAGTTCGGCGCCGGGCAATACCCTAGATGCCAACAGCGCTGCCAGAATTAACACCACAACGTGAATGCGCGCCTGCGTTTTGCGAGACGACATGCTGGCCAAGGCGTGAGCGTAAAAATAACCCAAGCACAACAAGGATTGGAAAAACAGCATGGCGGTTGTCCAGACCGCAGGGCTTCCGCCAAACCAGGGCAAGATTTGCTTGCTGATCAGCGGCTGAACCTGAAACAACAAAAATGCGCTTGTGAAAATGGTTAGCGCAAAAGGGACAAAACTCCAGGGGCTGGTGGAATGGTTGTTAGCAGTAGGGTTCATCGTCCAAGCCAAATGCCTATAAAGGAGTTGGCTTGAATTCTATGGGCTTATTGCAATATTGGAGGCATGTCAGTAATTCATTTGGGTAAACACCGAGCCCAGCCCCGTTGCCACAGACCCCATGCGCGTGCTGCCATCGGAGCTGAACACGCCTTGCTGAACAAAAACAGAACCATCTGAGCCCACCGTGGTTAAACCCATGGTGGTGTAGGAAGTACCGTCTGTAGAAATACTCACACTGTCAGAGATTTTGTGGACGTTCTCGCCAGTGTCTGAGAATGCGAAGTTGCCTAGAATTTGCCATAAAGACATGGTGTTCTCCTCTAAAAATGTCTTGAACACCTAGACTATGGCTCACCAAAAGCTCACCAAATGAGCTACTAGAAAATTAATCCTGATTAAGCCCAAATTCAAAGTAAGGCCTTAACATGCCTCAATGACAGTTGGACGACAGTCTCACAATATCAATATCGCTATCGCATTCAATATGACGCTTCAAGGCACAAAACGTAAGGTCACTTACGTTGCCACTTACGAGATCCTCGCTTTTTTGTTTGGCACGCTGGGCTTCTTTGGCTTTAGTGACAGCAGTCTTGAGCGTGCTAGCGCACTGGCTGTTTTTGGATCATTGTTTGCGGTGAGTTGGAACTTTGCATACAACGCTCTGTTTGAGCGGTGGGAGTCCAAACTCATTACAAGGGGTCGTGGCTTCGGGCGACGTGTTCTTCACGCAGTGGGTTTTGAAAT
>JBIKJX010000032.1:0-11070 GCA_044360785.1 Limnohabitans sp. | reverse complement strand
GATTGAGCACAACCACCTGCTGTACGCCGACATGCAAGACCCTGTGGGCTTTTTGAACAATGCCTGGCAGGGCAGCATGGCAGCTTATTGGCCCTATGCGCACGACGCGCAAGCAGCGACCCGCGCTGCACAAGACAAGTTCAGCCGTTACTCCGATTTGATGGCGGCATCGCAAGGGTTTGTGGTTGAAGAAATTCTGTCCACCTATTTCTTTGGTGAGCACCGGTGTGTCTTGGATGTGGGCGCAGGGAAGGGCAGATTTGCCTGTGACATGGCGGCCCATGCGCCCCATTTACAAATCAAATTATTTGATCTGCCACCTGTTTTAGCGTTGGCCAAAAACAATGTGCAGCACCGCGGTATGAGCGACCGCATGAGTTTTTATCCGGGAAGCTTTTTGCACGACGAATTGCCCCAGGGTGCTGACCTCGTGACCTTGGTTCGTGTGGCACACGATCACCCTGATGAGGTTGTGAAGCAGCTGCTGCAAAAAATTCACGCTGCGCTGCCCATTGGCGGCGTCTTGCTCTTGGCTGAGCCCATGGCGCAAACCCTGTCAAACACGCATTCGGGATCGGCGCAATCTGATGCCTATTTCCATTTTTACTTGCTGGCCATGGGTGCGGGCCGACTGCGCACGCCAGAGGAATTGATGCATTTGATGGCGGAGGCAGGTTTTGGGCAAATTGAGCACTTACCCAATGCCATGCCTATCCATGCGCAACTCATTGTGGCCAGAAAATCTAAGTGTTTACCCTAATAAACACCAGATAATGTAAATCTAATTTGACACATCTCAATGTAAAGCAAAGAATACATCCATGAAAGCCACCGCCGTCGTATTTGATAACCCGAAGCAATTGTCGCTTCAGGCTCTGGACTTGCCTACTTTAGAGGAAGGTCAAGTGGAAGTGGCTGTGCAATACAGCGGTATCAGTACAGGCACAGAGCGCATGTTGTGGGATGGCAGCATGCCCCCTTTTCCAGGCATGGGCTACCCATTGGTGCCTGGTTACGAAACAGTGGGCCAAGTGGTGAAGGCACCTGCAGGTGCCAAGCTCAAAGAAGGTCAAACTGTGTTTGTCCCTGGGGCCAATTGCTTTACAGGTGTACGCAGTTTGTTCGGCGGTGCAGCTTCTCGCTTGGTGGTGTCCGATCAAAAAATTCTACCGGTGTCCAACGATCTGGGCAGCGATGCTGTGTTGTTCGCTTTGGCTGCAACGGCTTATCACGCTGTTTCTGGTGGCGGCCACCAAGAGCCCTACAACCCGCCTGATTTGATCATTGGTCATGGTGTGATGGGTCGCTTGCTGGCGCGTCTGACGGTGGCTGCTGGCTTTCCGCCTCCCACTGTTTGGGAAACCAATGCAGAGCGCGCCAAAGGCGGCGAGGGCTACAACGTGATTCGCCCTGAAGACGATGCACACAAAGGCTATCAGGCCATCTACGACGTCAGCGGCGACTCGTCATTGCTCGACAAACTCATTCAAAGAATTCGCCCAGGCGGTGAAGTGGTGCTGGCAGGTTTTTACAAAGACAACTTGCAATTTGCCTACGCACCGGCCTTCATGCGTGAAGCGCGAATTCGCATTGCGGCCGAATGGAAACGTCCCGATTTATTGGCTGTCAATGAATTGGTGAACAACGGTCAACTCTCACTTAAAGGTTTGGTCACACATGTCCAAACCTCTCACTCTGCCACCGATGCGTATGAAACCGCGTTTGGTGATGTTTCTTGTCTCAAGATGGTCCTTGATTGGAGCGCACACGCATGAACACACAAACTGCTACCGAACACAAAGTTCAATTTGTAGATCGACTACGCGAGGAAGCTTCTGAGCCTATCGAGCCCATCAGCACCAAAGAAGTCACTAAAGAAACGCAAATCATTGCGATCTATGGCAAGGGTGGCATTGGCAAAAGTTTTACCTTGGCCAATCTCAGCTACATGATGGCGCAGCAGGGCAAAAAAGTTTTGCTCATTGGATGCGATCCCAAGAGCGATACCACCAGCTTGTTGTTTGGTGGCAAGGCGTGTCCCACCATCATTGAAACTTCTTCTCGTTTGAAGTTGGCTGGTCAAGCCGTCAGCATCAGCGATGTGTGCTTCAAGCGCGATGGTGTGTTTGCCATGGAACTGGGCGGCCCAGAAGTGGGACGTGGTTGCGGTGGCCGCGGCATCATTCACGGTTTTGAAACCCTTGAAAAATTAGGCTTCCACGATTGGGGCTTTGACTATGTGTTGCTCGACTTTTTGGGCGACGTGGTGTGCGGCGGCTTTGGTTTGCCCATTGCCCGCGACATGTGCCAAAAAGTGATTGTGGTGGGCAGCAACGATTTGCAGTCCTTGTATGTGGCCAACAACGTTTGCTCTGCTGTTGAATATTTCCGCAAGCTGGGTGGCAACGTGGGCGTGGCCGGCATGGTCATCAACAAAGACGATGGCACAGGTGAGGCGCAAGCCTTTGCCGCCAACGCAGGCATTCCTGTTCTGGCCGCTATTCCTGCCAACGAAGACATTCGTCGCAAGAGCGCGAGCTACGAAATCATCGGCAAGCCCGACAGCGAGTGGGGTTCTTTGTTTGCTGACTTGGCCAAGAACGTGGCCGAAGCACCACCGATGCGACCCAAGCCACAAACGCAAGACGAACTCTTAGGTTTGTTCAGCGCAGACACCGTGGGTCGCAATGTGGTGTTAGAGCCTGCTACTTTGTTTGACATGGTGGGCAAAAACGAAGTCATCAAGCCAAGCCTCGAAGTTATTTACGACCAGGTCTAAGCACCATGGCACGAACCATTCCCATTCAACCCGTCGCTGCGCAAGCAGCGCAGGCCCCTGCTGACGGCTTAGGTTGTCATGCGGGTGCTGACCAGATGCTGGAAGCAGCTCGCAGCGCAGGCAAGTCAGAGGTGCTCGATCAGTACGCCAAAGACTATCCGCGTAAAGCAGATGCAGGCCCGCACGATCAACCGCAAAGCATGTGCCCTGCATTTGGCTCTTTGCGCGTCGGTTTGCGCATGAAGCGCACGGCCACCATTTTGTCGGGCTCTGCATGTTGTGTGTATGGACTCACATTCACCTCGCATTTTTATGGCGCCAGGCGCAGTGTGGGCTATGTACCGTTCAATTCTGAATCGCTGGTGACTGGCAAACTGTTTGAAGACATTCGTGAAGCCGTCCATGCAGAAGCCGATCCCAACAAAGTCGACACCGTTGTGATCATCAATTTGTGCGTACCTACTGCCAGTGGTGTGCCACTTCAGCTGTTGCCCAAAGAGATCAACGGCGTTCGCATCATAGGCATCGACGTGCCAGGTTTTGGGGTGCCAACGCACGCAGAAGCCAAAGATGTACTGGCTGGCGCCATGCTGAAATATGCGCGCGAAGAAGTCATGAACGGTCCAGTGGCTGCACCCAAAGGGGGCCGGTCTGCCGTGCCCACAGTGGCTTTGCTGGGAGAGATGTTCCCAGCCGATCCCGTCATCATTGGTCAAATGCTGGCACCGATGGGTCTAGCGGCAGGTCCCGTGGTACCCACCCGTGAGTGGCGTGAACTGTATGCAGCCCTTGATTGCTCTGTTGCAGCGGCCATCCATCCTTTTTACACCGCCAGCGTACGAGAGTTTCAAGCGGCAGGCCGCCCTGTTGTGGGCTCGGCACCGGTAGGTTTAGAAGGTACGCAGGATTGGTTGCAAAACATTGGCATCAATGCAGGCATCGCACAAGATCAAATTGATGCTGCGCGCAATCAACAACTGGGCGCGATGCGCGGCTTGTTGTCGCAAAAACCCATCAAGGGACGCATCACCCTCAGCGGTTATGAAGGCTCTGAGTTGTTGGTCGCTCGTTTGTTGGTGGAGTGTGGTGCAGACCTGCGTTATGTCGGTTCTGCTTGCCCTTCAACGCCCTGGAATGAACACGACAGGCAATGGTTGGCTGCTCACGGTGTGCAAGTTCAAATGCGTGCATCGCTCGAGCAAGACATGGCGGCTGTTCACGAATTCCGCCCCGATCTGGCCATTGGCACCACGCCACTGGTACAAGCTGCCAAAGAGTTGAGCATTCCTTCTTTGTATTTCACCAACCTAATTTCTGCAAGGCCGTTGATGGGTGTGGCAGGTGCAGGTTCATTGGTTCAAGTGGTGCAGTCTGCCATCGGCAACCAACATCGCTTTGATGAGATGAAAGCTTTCTTCGGGGAAGTAGGTTTAGGTCCCAACGCTGGTGTTTGGGAATCTGTGCCAGTCGATCGGCCTGAGTTCAAAAAAGAAACACGCCGCTTGCTTGAAAAGCAGATTCAAAAACGCAAATCGGAGGCGATGGGAACATGAGCGCCGTCAAGTCTCCTCTCATTTTGGACCATGACCGCGCAGGCGGTTATTGGGGCGCGGTGTATGTGTTTACCGCTATCAAAGGTTTGCAAGTGGTTATTGACGGCCCTGTGGGTTGTGAAAACCTGCCCGTCACATCCGTGTTGCATTACACCGATGCATTGCCGCCCCATGAGTTGCCCATTGTGGTGACGGGTTTGGCTGAAGAACAACTGGGTCGTGAAGGCACTGAAGGTTCGATGAAACGTGCGCATGCCACGTTAGACCCTGACTTGCCAGCTGTCGTGGTCACAGGCTCCATCGCAGAAATGATTGGTGGCGGCGTGACGCCAGAGGGCACCAACATTCAGCGCTTCTTACCTCGCACCATTGACGAAGATCAATGGCAATGTGCCAACCGAGCCATGTATTGGTTGTGGAGCGAATATGGCTTGCGCAAAATTCCTGCACGCAAGCCGTTCAGCGAAAGGCCTGCCGGCGAGAAGCCCCGTGTCAACATCATCGGCCCCTCCTATGGCACATTTAACAGCGCCAGTGATTTGGCAGAAATTCGACGCTTGGTCGAAGGCATTGGCGCAGAAATCAACATGGTCTTCCCATTGGGCAGCCATTTGGCCGATGTGCCTAAACTGGCCGATGCCGATGTCAACATTTGCATGTACCGAGAGTTCGGCCGCATGCTGTGTGAGGCTTTAGAGCGCCCCTATTTGCAAGCGCCGATTGGTCTTCACACCACCACCCGTTTCCTGCGAAAGCTTGGGCAGATGCTCGAGATCGATCCCGAGCCCTTCATCGAACGAGAACGTCATACCACGCTCAAACCTCTTTGGGATCTATGGCGTTCGGTGACGCAGGACTTTTTCAGCACAGCCAGTTTTGCAGTGGTCGCAGGCGAGACCTACTCAAGAGGGCTTAAAAACTTTCTCGAATCAGAAATGGGCTTGCCATGCCGCTTCAGTGTGTCGCGAACCGCGGGCAACAAAACCGACAACGCCAAAGTAAGAGAGTTGGTGCATACCCAAACACCGCTCATTTTGTTTGGCAGCTACAACGAGCGCATGTACATGAGTGAAATGGCAGGTCAAGGCCCCATGAAGCCTTCCTACATTCCTGCGTCATTTCCTGGCGCCATCATTCGCCGCCACACAGGGACCCCATTCATGGGCTACAGCGGTGCCACTTACCTAATCCAAGAAGTGTGCAATGCCTTGTTTGATGCGCTGTTTCACATTTTGCCTTTGGGCTCCGACATGGACAAAGTCGAAGCCACTCAGGCGCGTGGTTTGGTCACGCCGAACGCCACTTGGCAAGACGATGCACAAGCATTGTTGCGTGAATTGATTCAACACCAACCGGTGCTGGTTCAAATTTCTGCAGCCAAGCGATTGCGTGATCAATCTGAGCAAATTTCTCGCATTACCGGCGGCGAAACCGTGACCCGTGAACATGTTGAAGCAGCGGGCCATGCCCTGGGCATGGGAGTCACTGCATGAGCTACACCATGACGCACAGCTTGAGTTTTGATGAGTTGAATATTGGCCATTTTGCGAAGTGCAACATGGCAAACCAGATGTCGTGGCCTTCGGGCTGCGGCTGCCTATCTGCGCGGGCTGTGCGCACTTTGGCCGCAAGGCCGTATTGAAGGGAGCAAATATGTCGAACAAGACATCCATTTCAGGACTGTCCGACGAAGAAGCTCAGGAGTTTCACCACTACTGGATGCAAGGTGCAGTGGGCTTTACGGCTGTGGCTGTATTGGCACACATCTTGGTTTGGGCGTGGCGACCCTGGTTCTAAGTTAGATATTTTTTCATCCGATTGAAGGAGAAACTTCATGAGAGCAACACCGTCACTCAACTCTGAGCAGTCAACTGAGGCTGCATCAAAGGCGTATTGGACCATCTTCATGGTGGGCTTTGCGTTTTTGTTTGTGCTGGTTCTTTTGGGCAATATTTTTGGTATTCATTGGCGAAATTATTTGCCTGGTGCTGAAGATGCAAAGAGCATGAGCCAAGGTGTGAAATCTGCGGTTTATACCTTCATGTCCCACATCATTTAGGAGATACATCATGTGGCGAATTTGGCGACTTTTCGATCCTCTGCGAGCCATGGTGGTTCAAGGGATTTTCTTGTTTGGTCTGGCAGCAATGATTCACCTCATTTTGCTCAGCACCAACAAATTTAATTGGTTAGACGGTGCGAAGAAGCCTGTCGCAACATCGGCACAAAACTCGCCGATGCCTGCGCCGGTTCCTGCTGCTAAGTCCTAATTAGATCAATGAAGTACGGGTGCTGTTTGTGTACGTCCTGCAGAAGCAGCACCTGATTAAGTATTAAAAGCTGGAGACCGAACCATGGCCATGCTGAACTTTGAAAAAAAATATCGCGTCCGAGGTGGAACCTTGGTGGGCGGGGATTTATTTGACTTTTGGGTCGGTCCTTTTTATGTGGGATTTTTTGGAATCACCACCATCTTCTTTTCGTTCTTAGGAACAGCCATGATTTTATGGGGTGCCTCACAAGGCCCAACTTGGAATCTATGGCAAATTAGTATTGCACCGCCCGATATTTCGTACGGCCTGGGCTTTGCGCCACTGCTTGAAGGTGGCTTGTGGCAATTGATCACGATTTGTGCCATCGGTGCATTCGTATCGTGGATGCTGCGCGAAGTTGAAATTTGTAGAAAACTGGGCATGGGCTATCACGTCCCGTTTGCATTTGGTGTCGCCATATTTGGCTACGTCACCTTGGTCGTCATTCGACCTGTGCTGATGGGCGCTTGGGGTCACGGTTTCCCCTACGGTATCTATAGCCACCTAGACTGGGTGTCTAACGTGGGTTATCAATACCTTCACTTCCATTACAACCCCGCACACATGATTGCGGTGAGTTTCTTTTTTGCCAGCGTGTTTGCTTTGTCATTGCACGGGGGTCTGATTCTTTCTTCAACCAATCCAGCACCTGGCGAAACGGTTCGTACGCCAGAGCATGAAGACACTTTCTTCCGCGACATCATTGGTTATTCCATCGGCACCTTGGGCATTCACCGCTTGGGATTGTTCTTGGCCTTGGCGGCTGTCCTTTTCAGCGCATTGTGCATTGTGCTCAGTGGCCCGTTCTGGAGTAAAGGATGGCCTGAATGGTGGAGCTGGTGGTTGAACCTACCCATCTGGTCACAGTGGCCCGTGACGAAATAAGTTGGAGCGAGAAAATGGCGCAATATCAAAACCTATTCACCACAGTTCAAGCCACTGGCCCAATTCACGATGGCGTGCCTTTGGGTAAGGGCAATAGCCCTCGTGTCGGCGAGCCGGTACTGAACTATTGGATTGGCAAAATTGGCAATGCACAACTGGGCCCCATTTATTTGGGCGGCTTGGGCATTGCATCACTCTTGTGTGGCTTGATTGCTTTTGTCACCATTGGGTTCAACATGTTGGCATCGGTCAACTACGATCCCATTCAATTTGTTCGTCAATTATTTTGGTTAGCCCTTGAGCCACCACCTCCTAGCTATGGCTTGCAAATACCGCCGCTCAATCAGGGTGGTTGGTGGTTAATCACAGGTGTCTTTCTAACTGCCTCCTTGTTCTTCTGGTGGGCTCGTACCTATCGTCGTGCACGCGAATTGGGTATGGGTACGCATGTGGCCTGGGCCTTTGCTGCCGCCATTTGGTTGTACTTGGTTTTAGGTTTGTTCCGCCCAATTTTGATGGGTTCGTGGGGCGAGGCAGTGCCTTATGGCATCTTCCCGCACCTTGATTGGACGGCTGCATTCTCACTGCGATACGGCAATCTTTTCTACAACCCCTTCCATGCCTTGTCGATTGTGTTTTTGTATGGCTCAGCTTTGCTGTTCGCCATGCACGGTGCCACCATTTTGGCCGTCACTCGCTTTGGCGGTGAGCGCGAAATTGAACAAATTACCGATCGCGGTACAGCTTCTGAGCGTGCTGCATTGTTCTGGCGCTGGACCATGGGCTTCAACGCCACGATGGAGTCGATTCACCGTTGGGCTTGGTGGTTTGCTGTCTTGTGTCCTATTACCGGTGGCATTGGTATTTTGTTAACCGGCACGGTGGTGGACAACTGGTATTTGTGGGCCATCAAACATGGCGTTGTCCCACCTTACCCCGATGTATTCCCAATGGTGGTTGATCCGGCCATTGGATCAGGAGTGAAACCATGAATTTATTAAGACCAACGCATTCTTCTGATCAAGCCGGTGCCCAGTCAATGTGCAACCGCGGACTGATGGGAATCCTTGTTATTCTGATGGCCATGCTGTTATCGGCATGTGAGCGGCCGCCCATGGAGTCCGTTCAAAGTGGTTATCGCGGTACGGGCATGGTTCAGATTTACAACCCCACATCGATCGAAGCCAATGCTGAAAAAAATGCACCGCCATTTGCATTGCCTGCGGGTGACAGCGCTGGTCCAAAGGCCTCTGCTGTTTATAAAAACGTCAAGTTGCTTGGCGACTTAAGTGTGGGTGAGTTCACCCGCTTGATGGTTTCAATGACTTCTTGGGTTGCACCTACGGAAGGATGTACTTACTGTCACAACCCCGTGAATTTTGCGGAAGACACCAAGTACACCAAAGTGGTGGCTCGCCGAATGATCGAAATGACACGTCACATCAACAAGGACTGGCAGCCGCATGTCAGCACCACCGGTGTCACTTGTCACACTTGCCATCGTGGTCAGCCAGTGCCCCAAGAAATTTGGTTTAAAGCCAACCACCAACCCTATGGTTCGAACTTCATGGGTGACAAAGCGGGCCAGAACGAGCCTTCAAACGTGGTCAACTTGAGTTCATTACCGAACGATCCTTTCACGCCCTTTTTGTTAGGCAAAGAAAACATTCGTGTTGGCGCGACTACAGCATTACCAGCCGGCAATGTGCAGTCGATCAAACAAGCAGAGTGGACCTACGGTTTGATGACACACATGTCGACCTCATTGGGTGTGAACTGCACTTACTGCCACAACACACAATCGTTCACCAGTTGGAAGGGCAACCCACCTCAGCGTGTGACGGCTTGGTATGGCATTCGCATGGCACGTGATCTCAATGTGGCTTACATGGAACCTTTGACTGAAGTCTTCCCTGCGCATCGCAAAGGCGAGTTGGGCGATGTTGCCAAAGTCAATTGCGCAACCTGCCACCAAGGCGCTTACAAGCCCTTGTATGGCGCCAAGATGGCCAAAGACTTCCCAGAGCTAGGCGGTCAAGCTGCTGCTTCGAACACCACGGTTGCTGCCAAGTAATTGTTACAAGTTATTTCGGCCAAAGTTTCCTCATGACCACGCTTGATCTTGTCAATACTGACGTCTCAGGCGTGGTGGTGGTGGTGGTGGTCGACTACTTGCGTCAGTACAGAAGCTGGGGATGGATGCGACTCATGGCAGGCCCCTCGGCGATCAAGCAAGTCCCAGGATTGTTGTTTGCCAAGGTCATGGGAAGTGGTCACGGCGGCGGTTTCAGTCTGCGCCCAAGTCCTTCGCACCAAGGCGTGATTTGTCGCTTTAAGAACGTTGATACAGCTCTGAAATTTTTACAAGGCAGCCATGTCAGTGGCATGCGTGAAAGAGCGCGTGAAAGCTGGTGTGGTCTTTTGGCAGTCACATCGTCGCGAGGTTCTTGGGATCAATCGGCATGGCCTTTGACGGACGAATTCAGTCGCAAGTATGGCGATATCTTGTCTGGCAACAAGGTGCAGCCCTTGGCCGTTCTCACGCGGGCCAGCATTGTGCCTTCAAAAACCATGGCTTTTTGGCGCTATGCGCCTGCCGCCCAAGCCGATTTAAAACATTCCAAAGGTTGCTTGTTGTCTATGGGTTTGGGAGAAATTCCGCTGGTCAGACAATGCACCTTTAGCTTGTGGCAAGACAAATCGTCGATGCGCGACTATGCATTTCAAGGTGCACATCAAGCCGCCATTTCGGCAGCTTATCGAAACGATTTTTTCTCAGAGTCCATGTTTGTGCATATGCAAGTCCTAGGCATGAGCGGACAATGGATGGGACACGATTTTGGCGATGATCTGTCCTTGAATCAGTCGTTTCAAGACCAATCTGGCACCTCAAAAGTCAACGAGGTGGCCCATGGCTAGTCCGCGTGTGGTCATTGTGGGTGCAGGCATGGGCGGTCTGACCAGTGCCCTGCGTTTATCGCATCACGGCTATGACGTCACGGTTGTAGAGGCCGCCGGTGTACCTGGCGGCAAAGTGCACACCCGTGAAGTTGGTGGTGCCAAGATAGACAGTGGACCGACTGTTTTCACCATGCGCTGGGTCTTCGAAGAACTCTTTCAAGAGGTCGGCACCAGCCTTTCTCAAGAGCTCACGCTGACGCCACTGTCAGTTCTGGCCAGACATTTTTGGCCTGATGGCAGCATGCTTGATTTGTCGGCCAATGCGCAAGAGAGCGAAGCCAACATCGAAAAGTGGTCCAGCCCTTCAGAAGCTTTGCTATTTCGAAAATTTTGCCAAACAGCGCAAGACACCTACAACAGCTTAGAAGGCCCGGTCATTCGCTCGCCAAGACCCAACATGTTGTCACTCATGGGCAGCTTGGGGCCAAGTGGTTTGGGGCAACTTGCCCAATTGGGCCCCATGCGAACGCTTTGGCAGCAAATGTGCTTGCAATTCAAGGATGAGCGCCTGCGCCAATTGTTTGCACGCTATGCCACTTATTGCGGCTCATCTCCGTGGGAGGCACCTGCAACCTTGTTG
>JBIKJX010000321.1:0-3008 GCA_044360785.1 Limnohabitans sp. | reverse complement strand
GTCTGCCGCAGAAGCATTGGCATCTGCAGCAGCAGCCATGGGCTCGGACGCGCAAGCGGCTCAAGCAAGTCAATCAGCGGTCCCCCAAGACCCCTTGGCCGATGCACAAGCAGAACTGGCCAATGTCAAAGCACAAAATGCCACTTTGGCCGATCAATACCTGCGTGCGCAAGCTGATGTGCAAAATGCCCGACGCCGCGCCGATGAAGAAATTTCCAAAGCCCGCAAATTTGCAGTGGAAGGTTTTGCGGACAGCCTTTTGCCGGTGCTAGACAGCTTAGAAGCAGGTCTGGCCATTCAAAACGCCACGCCAGAGCAAATCCGTGAAGGTGCTGAAGCCACCCTTCGCCAATTGAAAAGTGCCTTGGAACGCAACAAGGTGATTGAAATCAATCCGACCGCTGGTACCAAGTTTGACCCACATCACCATCAAGCCATCAGCGTCGTACCCGCAGACCAAGAAGCCAACACAGTCGTGACCGTCTTGCAAAAGGGCTACCTGATTGCGGACCGCGTTTTGCGTCCCGCTTTGGTCACCGTCACAGCCCCCAAATAAACCTCACAGAAGTAGAAAACAGCCTATTTAAGGCCAAAACTGGGCAAAAAAGGCGCAATTTCAGTCAATTTGGTCTTGAAATTGCCTAAAACGCCCCTACTTCTGTTTCATTCAAGCATTTTTTAGATTTACCGGAGAAGAACATGGGAAGAATCATTGGCATTGACTTGGGCACCACCAACTCTTGTGTGGCCATCATGGAAGGCAACACCACCAAGGTGATCGAGAACGCGGAAGGCGCACGCACCACCCCTTCCATCATTGCGTATCAGGAAGACGGCGAAATTTTGGTCGGTGCATCCGCCAAGCGTCAAGCCGTCACCAACCCCCGCAACACGCTGTATGCCGTGAAGCGCCTCATTGGTCGCAAGTTTGCCGAAAAAGAAGTTCAAAAAGACATCGACCTGATGCCTTACACCATTGCCAAAGCCGACAACGGTGACGCTTGGGTGGAAGTTCGTGGCAATAAATTGGCCCCCCCACAAATCAGCGCCGAAGTTTTGCGCAAGATGAAGAAAACCGCCGAGGACTACCTCGGTGAAGAAGTGACAGAAGCCGTCATCACGGTGCCCGCTTACTTCAACGATGCACAACGTCAAGCCACCAAAGATGCTGGCCGCATTGCTGGTTTGGATGTGAAACGCATCATCAATGAACCCACAGCAGCTGCTTTGGCTTTCGGTTTGGACAAAACCGAAAAAGGCGATCGCAAAATTGCGGTGTATGACTTGGGTGGTGGCACCTTTGACGTGTCCATCATCGAAATTGCCGATGTCGATGGCGAAAAGCAATTTGAAGTTTTGTCGACCAACGGCGACACCTTCTTGGGCGGCGAAGACTTTGACCAACGCATCATCGACTTCATCATTGCCGAGTTCAAGAAAGAAAGTGGCGTTGATTTGTCCAAAGACGTGTTGGCCTTGCAGCGCTTGAAAGAAGCCGCTGAAAAAGCCAAGATTGAGTTGTCCAGCTCTGCTGGCACCGACATCAACTTGCCTTACATCACAGCCGACGCCACAGGTCCCAAGCACTTGAACATCAAGCTCAGCCGCGCCAAGTTGGAGAGCCTGGTTGAAGAATTGATTGAACGCACCATTGCCCCTTGCCGCATGGCCATCAAAGATGCTGGCGTCAGCGTGTCTGACATTGACGACATCATTTTGGTGGGCGGTATGTCTCGCATGCCGAAAGTACAAGAAAAGGTCAAAGAGTTCTTTGGCAAAGAGCCCCGCAAAGACGTGAACCCCGACGAAGCGGTGGCCGTCGGCGCTGCCATTCAAGGTCAAGTTTTGTCGGGCGATCGCAAAGACGTTTTGCTCTTGGACGTGACACCTTTGTCTTTGGGCATTGAAACATTGGGCGGTGTGATGACCAAAATGATCACCAAAAACACCACCATCCCAACCAAGTTTGCACAGACCTTCTCCACGGCAGACGACAACCAACCCGCGGTCACCATCAAGGTTTACCAAGGCGAGCGCGAGATGGCCACCGGCAACAAGTTGCTGGGTGAGTTCAACCTCGAGGGCATTCCACCTGCAGCGCGTGGCACGCCTCAAATCGAAGTGTCCTTCGACATCGACGCCAACGGCATCTTGCACGTCGGCGCCAAAGACAAAGGCACAGGCAAAGAAAATAAGATCACCATCAAGGCCAACTCTGGTTTGTCTGAAGAAGAAATTCAACAGATGGTGAAAGACGCTGAGTTGAATGCGGCAGACGACAAGAAAAAACTCGAAATCGTTCAAGCCAAAAACTCAGGCGAAGCCACTGTGCACAGCGTGAAGAAGAGCCTGACCGAATACGGCGACAAAATTGAAGGCGACGAGAAAACAAAAATCGAAGCCGCAGTGAAGGAACTGGAAGAAGCTTTGAAGGGCGAAGACAAAGAAACCATTGAAGCCAAAACCGAAACCCTCATGACGGTCAGCCAAAAGCTGGGCGAGAAAATGTACGCCGACATGCAAGCCCAAGAGGCAGCTGCCGGTGGCGCAGCAGGCGGCCCAGGTCCCGATACAAAACCAGCAGACGACAATGTGGTCGATGCAGAAGTGAAAGAAGTTAAAAAAGGCTAAGCCTTTTATCGAAGGGCTTTAGCCCAAGCCGCCGCGTCAGCGTATTCCTCAGGAAATCGCTTTCGCGGCGTTCTTGTTCAAACAGTAGCAAAACACGATGGCAAAAAGAGACTTTTACGAAGTATTGGGTGTCGCCAAGAACGCCTCTGATGAAGAGATCAAAAAGGCGTATCGCAAATTGGCGATGAAGTACCACCCCGATCGCCATCAAGGCGACGATGCCAAAGACGCAGAGGTCAAATTCAAAGAGGTCAAAGAAGCCTACGAGATGTTGTCTGACGCGCAAAAACGTGCCGCTTACGATCAATACGGTCACGCCGGTGTTGATCCCAACATGCGCGGTCCAGGTGGCGGGGCAGAAGGCTTTGGCGGTTTCG
>JBIKJX010000320.1:0-3022 GCA_044360785.1 Limnohabitans sp. | reverse complement strand
CCCACACGGTTCACCAAGAAGGCTTTCATGTTGGCAAAAATGGCGGTGGGTTTGTTGTACCAAAAACCAATGAGCAAATAAGAAACCAAGCCCACAGCTTCCCAACCAAAGAACAGTTGCAGCATGTTGTTGCTCATGACGAGCATCAACATGGAGAAAGTGAACAAGGAGATGTAGGCAAAGAAGCGGTTGTAGCCTTCGTCTTCTTCCATGTAGCCGATGGTGTAGAGGTGCACCATGAGCGACACAAAAGTAACAACGCACATCATCATGGCGGTAAGGCCATCCACCAAGAAGCCCACTTCCATTTTGAGACCCCCTACAACCATCCAGGTGTAGAGAGTTTCATTGAAACGAGCGCCGTCGACCACCACACTTTTCAAAGTGGAGGCTGACAAGATGAATGCGATCAATACGCCCAAAATGGTCAGCGAATGCGTGAGTCGGCGGCCAATCCAGTTGCCACCAAATTGGGTACCAAAAATACCAGCCAGTGCGGCGCCCACAAGAGGGGCCAATGGCACAGCCAGCAGTGTAGAAGCGTTGAGGGTTTGGCTCATTTTGTTTTAACCTCTTAACCCTTGAGCGAATCAAGTTCGTCGACATTGATGCTGTTCATATTGCGGAACAAGAGCACCAAAATGGCCAAACCAATGGCGGACTCGGCCGCTGCCACTGTCAAGATGAAGAACACGAACACTTGTCCGTGCATGTCACCCAAAAAGTGAGAGAAAGCCACAAAGTTCATGTTGACCGCCAAGAGCATCAACTCAATGGCCATCAACAACACAATCAAATTCTTTCGGTTCAAGAAAATACCGATGACTGCCAAGGCGAACAACATCGCGCCCAGTGACAAATAGTGTCCCAGTGTCAAAGTCATTATTTAGTCTCCTTTGGGGCATCCGCTTCGGCAGGCGCTTCGGGTGCTTTGGGCGCCTCCCCTACTTTGACGGCATCCATCTTGACGACCACCAAACGGTCCGCTGCACGAACGTGAACTTGTTCTGATGCATTGATGGCCTTGCTATCTTTGCGCTCACGCAAAGTCAAGGCAATGGCGGCGATCATGGCCACCAGCAAAATAGCAGCGGCAATTTGAATGGGCATGAGGTATTCGGTGTACAGCAAAATGCCCAACGCCTTGGTGTTTGAAATTTCGGGTCCGACTTGGCCAACTGCCAATGCCACTTTGGGTGCTTCAGAAATTCTGAAGCCGCTCATCAAGACCGCAGCCATTTCGAGTGCGACCAATGCACCCAAACTGGCCGCCAAGGGAAAGTGTTTCCAAAAACCAGCGCGCAATGTGTCCAAGTTAATGTCAAGCATCATGACCACGAACAAGAACAACACCATCACGGCACCCAAGTAGACCAAGACCAAGGTCATGGCCAAAAACTCGGCTTGCAACAGCAACCACAAACCGGAGGCTTGCGAGAATGCCAGCATGAGAAAGAGCACTGCATGCACGGGATTGCGCGCAGTGACAACTCGGAAGGATGCAAACAGGAGCACCACCGAGAAGAGATAAAAGAAACCAGTTTTGACGTCCATGGGTTGTCGCTTGTTAGTTTTTGTAAATTCAGCCGATCAACGGTACTTGGCATCTGCTGCTTTGGCGGCAGCGATGTCTTTTTCGTAACGATCTCCCACAGCCAAGAGCATCTCTTTGGTGTAATGGAGGTCACCACGTTTTTCACCGTGATATTCCAGAATGGAAGTTTCAACGATGGAATCAACGGGGCAGCTTTCTTCGCAGAAACCGCAGAAGATGCATTTTGTTAAATCGATGTCATAGCGCGTGGTTCGGCGTGAACCGTCAGCACGCACATCGGATTCAATGGTGATGGCCATGGCGGGGCAGACTGCCTCGCACAACTTACAAGCGATGCAACGCTCTTCACCGTTCTCATAACGACGCAACGCATGCAACCCTCTGAAGCGAGGCGACAAAGGTGTCTTCTCTTCTGGGAATTGCAGCGTCACCTTGCGGCGAAATGCGTAACGACCCGTTAAGGCCATGCCCTTGACCAACTCAAACAGCATGAAGCTTTTGAGGAAATCTTTGAGCGAAAAATTGGATACAGCCACTGTAGACATGTCTTAACCCGGTTATTTCCAAATGTTCCAAGGAGAGTGCAACCACCCGCCCACAATCACCAGCCACACCAATGTCACTGGAATGAAAATCTTCCAACCCAAACGCATGATCTGGTCATAACGGAATCGCGGGAAGGTAGCGCGAATCCAAATGAACATTGAGACGACCAAGAAAGTCTTGATGCCTAACCAGATCCAGCCTGGAATGAAATTGAACAAGGCACTGTCGATGGGTGACATCCAGCCGCCCAAGAACATGATGACGGCCAAGATGGACACCAACCACATGCTGGCGTACTCGGCCAAGAAGAAGATGGCAAAGCCCATGCCTGAGTACTCAACCATGTGACCGGCCACAATCTCAGCCTCGCCCTCCACCACGTCGAAGGGGTGGCGGTTGGTTTCAGCAACACCAGAGATGAGATACACCATGAAAATGGGGAACAAAGGCAACCAGTTCCAAGACAAGAAATTCAAGCCCATGCTGGCCATCTCACCTTTGCCCTGACTCAGCACAATTTCTGTGAGGTTCATGCTGCCAGTGACCATGATGACGACCAAGAAGCAAAAGCCCATGGCAATCTCGTAACTGACCATTTGAGCTGAAGCACGCAAGGCACCCAAGAAAGCGTACTTGGAGTTGGAGGCCCAACCCGCAATGATGACGCCGTAGACCTCGATGGAGGTGATGGCCATGACCAACAACAAACCTGCATTCAAATTGGTCAATGCAACTTCAGGACCAAACGGTATGGCAACCCAAGCGGCCAAAGCCGGCATGATGGCCATGATGGGCCCTAGGCGAAACAAACCTGGTGCGACAGCAGAGGGTGTGATGATCTCTTTGGTCAACAACTTGACCGCATCAGCAATGGGTTGAAGCAACCCAGAAGGACCCACACGATTGGGGCCCAAGCGCGCT
>JBIKJX010000319.1:0-3026 GCA_044360785.1 Limnohabitans sp. | reverse complement strand
TGCTCGGTAAGGGCTTTGGGGATTGTTAAGAGCCTCTTCAAAAAAGGGATGCTCTTTGGCACTGTGGTTCAACACATAGTCCATGATGATGCCAATACCCCGCTTGTGCGCTTCTTTAATCAGCTCATCAAAGTCTGCCAGCGTGCCATAGTCAGGCTCAATATTTCTAAAGTCACGCGTGGCATAGCCATGGTCGCGATCTGCACTGGCTGTAATGGGCATGAGCCAAATGCCTTTGATGCCTAAGTCTTTCAAATGGTCTAAGGATTGAATCAGGCCTTTCAAATCGCCAATGCCATCGCCATTGCTGTCTTTGTAACTGCGAACAAAAATTTCCATGAATGCGCCATGATGCCAACCCTCCTTGAGTTTTGGTTTTCTCTCATACTGATAAAGTGCCGCCGCAATGGCCAAAGCACCGATGAGGAGTCCCCATAAAAATGGTTTGAGACTGAAGGGTTTCATTCGATTAATTTTTCTTCAAGACAGAAAAGGATTGCGCAGGCAAACTGATTTGCATCACGCCTAACGAGTTCACTGTACCCGTACTGCTGACACCTTCTAAGCTTGACCACGCCTCACCAGGCACCAAGCTGCCAATGTTCAGATTCGCGCTGCTTGTATCAAAGTTAAAAATCACCATGATTTTTTGATTGCCCGCTACGCGCTGAAAACCCATCGTTTTTTGTTGTGCCCACGCACCTTCGTAGGTTCCACTGCTCAAAGCTGTTTGCGTATTTCTCAAAGCCAACAATTTTTTGTAGTGCTGATGAAGCGATGCCGATTGACTTAATTGTTGCGCCACATTCTGCGTGCCGATGTTGCTGGACAGCGATCTAAAGGGACTGCCTGAACTAAAACCTTTGGCATCTGCAGTCCAGCTCATGGGTGTGCGCAAAGACCAATCGCCCGTCAGTGCATCGGATGCCGCCATGCCAATTTCTTCACCGTAATAAATGAAGGGCGTGCCCGGCAGGAGCAAATAACTGGCGGCCGCTAACTTGTACTGCGCCACATTGCCCTGCAATTGATTCCACAATCGATCGCCCGCAAAGCGGTCGTGGTTCGATACAAATGGCGCTAAATTGCTAGAGCGTGTTTTGTAATAGTCTGCTAATTTTTGGATGGCACCGGCATCGCCTTTGGCGGCGCCCACAATTGAACCCGACAAATCAAATGCAAACGCACTGCCACACGAATTGCTGTCTGCAAATGCGCCTGAGTTGGCGGGCGCCTCACACACCATATAACGTTGCTTGTACTGCATCACAGTTTGCCGCACCTTGTTCATGATGGCATGATTTTCTGGTTGCACTTCCCACGCCGTTGAACTGTTTTCAACCAAGTTACCGACCGCATCAAACCTGAAGCCATCGACACCTTTGTTCAGCCAATAGCGCAAATTGTCGTGATGGAATTGCTCTACTTCAGTGGCTCGCAAATTGAAGTCGGGCATGGTGTTTGAAAAGCCTGCGAAATAAAAACCATTGGCCCAAGGACTGGCGTGCCAAGGATCTTGGCCATAGATCTGCCATCCTGTGGGCTTGGGGTTTTGCCACACAAAATAATTTCTTTGCGCATTCATCGCCGATGAAGACGAATTCAAAAACAAGGGATGTTGGTTGCTGCTGTGGTTGATCACATAATCAACAATCACGCCTATGCCGCGTTTGTGGGCCTCACTGATGAGCAATTCAAAGTCAGCTTGCGTGCCGTAGTCGGTTTCGATGGCGCGATAGTTTTTAACGGCATAGCCGTGATCTCGGTCTGAACTTTGTGAGACGGGCAACAGCCAGAGGCCTTTGACGCCTAGGTCTTGCAAGTAATCCAAGCGCTGAACCAAGCCCTTGAGATCGCCCTTGCCATCGCCATCGCTGTCTTGGTAAGCACGTACATAGATCTGCATAAAAGCACCCTGCCACCACCCAGAAGGCAAGGGGCTTGCGACCGCGCTCACACTCACGCTGCCCGAATCGGGCACTTCCAATGCGCTGCCGGTGTTGACAGGTTCTATGGCACCCGCATTTGAATTGGACGAACCGCCACAAGCACCTAGAAATAATGGCGCGCAAATCAGCAAAGTGCGAGTGATTTTTTTCACAGGTAGGTCAAGGCACCTCGAAATGAATTCATTGGTATTCATAAAAACCTCAAAGTTTGACTCTCCTGAATCAAAATCATCAATATGTAGAAAAGCTACAGATTTTGAAGGTTTAGAAATTTCAATTATTGGGTGTTTTCCCTAATTCAATCGATTACATGGTGCTTTTTTGTAGTTTTATTACGATAATTCCGTACCTTTTGATCAAATGACTGTTTCATGCCTCGACTTTCTCGCGTGATGCGCTGGGCCGTAGGGCCATGCCTTGCACTGAACATGCTTAGCGTGGGTGCCACTGCGAACCCCAACAAACTGTCCGAAGCTTCCGCCAAGTTGTGCAATGCCCCATTGGGCGCAACCTTGTTGCACGCCAATGATTTGAAATTGGCCGCAGAAGCCATTTGGCTGAATCGGTCGCAAATTTCTGTCTCAGGCATGACGTTCCAAGCAGGCCATCGTTGGTTATTGGCCAGCTCACTGGATGGCAAGCTCCGTGTGCAAACTGGCCAAACGCTTGAAGGTGCCGACACCACCGTGGAACTCACCATCAAGGCTCCGCAGTTGCTTGAATTGGCCGGGCTCAATGCACAAGCACTCAAAAAACTGCACACCGCACAAACTGTGCTGGTTCAAGTCGACCCTCAAGGAAGGGTGCTGAAGGCCACACGCTTGCAAGCGGCCAAAGCACTCGACGATCTGTATGCAGATGCCGCTGAGCACCAAACGCTTGGCGCGGAATTTGCGAAATCCCCAAATGGTAATGCTGCGGGCACAGCCAGCTTGGCATTGTGGGCACCCACAGCACGTGCGGTGAGCGTTTGTCTTTACCCCAATGCCCATGCCGCTGCTGTAGGCCATACCAAGTTGGCTCGAGACGATGCCTCAGGTGTTTGGCGCTCTGCCAAACCGCTGGCAAAGCAAGGCA
>JBIKJX010000318.1:0-3027 GCA_044360785.1 Limnohabitans sp. | reverse complement strand
GCCAATGCACAACTTGAAGCCGACCGGTTTACCTTCACTCATGTCGCGCAAGTTTTGAACAAATTGAAGCAATTCTGTTGGCGTAGAAAAACTGCTGTGCGCTGCAGGTGAAACACAATCAACGCCGACTGGCACGCCTCTCGCTTCTGCAATTTCTGGCGTAACTTTGGGTCCGGGCAAAACACCGCCATGACCCGGCTTGGCACCTTGACTCAATTTGATTTCAATCATTTTGACTTGAGGCGACAGGGCATTCTTTTTGAAACGCTCGGCGTTGAAAGTTCCGTCTTCATTTCGACATCCAAAATAGCCTGAGCCTATTTCCCAAATCAGGTCACCCCCGTGTTCGCGGTGATACCGAGAGATGGAGCCCTCCCCTGTGTCGTGTGCAAAACCACCCCGCTTAGCGCCCAAATTCAAAGCCATGATGGCATTGGCACTCAGGGCCCCAAAACTCATGGCAGAGACATTGAACAGGCTGATGCTGTAGGGCTTTGAACACTGAGTGCCACCCACTTGCACTCTGAAATCATGAGACGCGATGACTGAGGGGCTGATGGAATGCGTCAACCACTCGTAGCCAACGGCATGCACATCGACTTGGGTTCCAAAGGGAACTTTGTCAGTCTCCCCCTTCGCACGGGCATAGACCAAAGAACGCTGCGATCTAGAAAAAGGCACAGCGTCATGATCGCCTTCAATGAAATATTGACGGAGTTCAGGTCGAACAAATTCCAGCAAAAACCGAAAGTGACCAATGATCGGATAGTTGCGCAAAATAGCATGACTCTTTTGCTGCAGGTCATACACACCCACCACGACCAAGCCGGTCAATAGCAAGACCCACAAAAGACTGGCTTGTCCCACAGCCAACTGCAAAGCCGAAAACACCCACAGCGCAACCACGGTAAAAAACGCGATGAAGCGCACTGGCACTTTTTGATCAATCCAATTCAACATCTCAATTTCCTAGGGGTCGACAACACCGTGCCAATGAATGAATCAAATCTTTCCGAGGTAATCGGATTTACCAACTTCGACGCCACTTGCGCGCAGCATGCTGTAAGTGGTGGTGGTGTGAAAATGCAAATTGGGTAAGCCGTGTCCTAATAAAAACTGCATGCCCTTGTAATGCGTTTCTTTGTCACCGCGCTTGACCACAATGTCTTTGTCTTCGGTACCATCAATTTGTTCCGGCTTGAAGGTTTCAAGGAATGCAATTGTTTTGGCGATGCGGGCTTGCAAATCCAGCAGGTCTTTTTCTGTGTCCTCATAGACAGGAATTTCGACGCCTGCCAAGCGCGCCACCAGGCCTTTTGAAACATCGCAAGCAATTTGAACTTGTCGGCTCAAAGGAAACATGTCTGGAAAAATCCGCAGGTTTGCAAAAACGACGGGGTCAATTTTTTTGGCTTCGGCATGGGCTTGCGCCTTACCCAAAATATGGGACAAATTGGTCAAGCCGTTGATCAAACGGGGCACGCTGGCCGTGTACATAGAAATTTGCATGAACTCTCCAAGTGAAAAAATAGTATGGTCTTTATGTCGACGAATGGCTATGAGGTGTATCCCCTGATCCCAAGTCCCAATAAAGACCGGTCATGACCTGCAAGGCCTCGCGCAACAATTCTGGCGGCAAATGCTCATTGGGCGCATGCTGAGAACAGCCCGGGTATGAATGTGGTACCCACACGGTTTTCAAACCGAGCACATCCGTAAAAATATCGTTGGGCAAGGAGCCGCCCAAATTGGGCAAAATGGCCGGCAATTTTTGGGTGGTAGCTTGCAATGAATCTGCAGCCCAAGTGACCCAAGCATCGTCAGGATCGATTCGAGTCGCTTTGAATACTTCGTCGCGACCCGCTGTTATTTGCACATACGTAAAGCCGTGGCGGTCTAGATGACGCCTCAGTGCACCCAAAATGTCATCGCTGTCGATGCCCACTACAAAGCGCAATTGGCAAGTTGCTTTTGCACGCGGCGGAATGGCATTGACAGGATTGTCTGGATTGCCTGTTTTGAAGGCTAATACTTCAAATGAGCTCCAGCCAAAGACGCGCTCTGCAGGACTCAGGCCGGGTTGCCCCCAATTGGCTTCAATGGCGGGACCATTGGCACCACCGTCTACTTGGCAATCGGCCAAGACCCGCCTGACAGCGTCGGGCAATGCGCTGGGCTTCCATTCGGGCACCTTGATTTCACCTCGCTCTGACACCACACAGCTAATGGCGTGGGCCAACTGGATACCAGGGTTGGAAATGAGACCGCCCCAATTGCCTGAATGGTGAGCCCCCGCCCTTGACTCAATGCTGAGGTTAAAATTGATGCAGCCCCTTGAGCCCAAGAAAATGGTGGGGCGTTCAGCACTGAGGCGCGGGCCGTCAGAGGCAATTAGGAGGTCAGCCTTGAACAAGTCAGCATGATCTTGGCACAACTCTTTAAGCCCCGGCGAGCCTGTTTCCTCACCCATTTCAATCAGGTATTTGGCGTTAAAACCCAATTGACCCCGCTCAGCCAGCACACACGCCATCGCTTGGAGGTTGACCGAATGCTGCCCCTTGTTGTCTGCAATGCCACGGCCATACCAACGACCGTCTAATTCAGTCAGCTCCCAAGGAGAGACCCCCTCACGCCATTCAGGCTCCAAGCCACGAATGACATCGCCATGCCCATACCCAAGAACGGTTGGCAGATGCGGCGATTCAATGCGCTGCGCATACAAGAAAGGTGCCTTGGCCTTGGGATGCGTCAATTGTTGGCATTCGAACCCCATAGCCTCAAAGGCGGGTTGCATTGCATCGCTTAAATAAGCCAACAATTCGGCTTGCCGGGCGGGATTTTGACTTTCAGTGGGTCTTTCAATTCTTGACTGCAGGGTTCTTTTGAAACTCCCATCGTCAAATGCGGATTGCGCCCTATCGATTGCTGCCTGTCGTGTCATGTCTGATTACAAAAAACATTTAGGACAGCAGACTAACCCAAAACCAAGCTAAGCGTCTTTACTCTTTTCAAATCGCGCAATTTAAG
>JBIKJX010000317.1:0-3030 GCA_044360785.1 Limnohabitans sp. | reverse complement strand
AAAAACATTCAAAGGATTTTCATGAACACGCACCTGGATGCATTGGAAACGCGCGCCCCTTCTGAACGTGAAGCAGCGCTGTTGGCGGCATTGCCTGCTCAAATTGCGCATGCACAAAAAAATGCGTCCGCATTGGCAGAAGCTTTGCAAGGCATCAACCCCGCCGACATTACCAGCCGCGCTGCATTGGCCAAGTTGCCAGTGGTCCGCAAATATGAATTGCTAGAAAAACAAAAAGCCTCGCGTGCTGCGGGCGCCAGTGTGTTTGGTGGCTTCAGTGCGGTGGGGTTTGGCAAGCACATGCCCCGCGTGTTCTCAAGTCCTGGCCCTATTTACGAACCCGAAGGTGCGCGCCCCGATTACTGGCGCATGGCGCGTGCCATTGCGGCAGCTGGCTTCAAGTCTGGCGAACTCATTCACAACTGTTTCAGTTACCACTTCACGCCTGCAGGCTCCATGATGGAGACCGGTGCGCATGCTTTAGGCTGCACGGTTTTTCCTGGCGGCATTGGTCAAACTGAGCAACAAGTTCAAGCCATGGCTGAGCTGCAACCTGCTGGGTACATTGGAACGCCCAGCTTCTTGAAAATCATCATTGAGAAAGCTGCCGAAATGGGTGTGGCTCTGCCCTCCGTCAAAAAAGCGATGGTCTCAGGTGAGGCCTTCCCACCCAGCCTGCGCGATTGGATGACGGCCAAAGGCGTCGACGCTTATCAGTGCTATGCCACCGCCGATGTGGGCTTGATTGCCTATGAAACCAGTGCGCGTCAGGGTTTGGTGGTGGACGAGGGCGTCATTGTTGAAATCGTTCGTCCTGGTACAGGCGACCCCGTGCCAGAGGGCGAGGTGGGCGAATTGGTCATCACCAGTTTGAACCCAGACTATCCCTTGATTCGATTTGGCACAGGCGATTTATCGGCCATCTTGGCAGGTACATGCCCCACAGGCAGAACCAACCAACGCATCAAGGGCTGGATGGGCCGTGCCGATCAAACCACCAAAGTGCGCGGTATGTTTGTGCACCCCGGTCAAGTGGCCGAAGTGGTCAAACGCTTTCCTGCAGCCTTAAAGGCGCGTTTGGTGGTGCAAGGCGAAATGGCCAACGACAGCATGGCGCTGCACGTGGAAACCCAAGCGGCAGGCAATGGCGAAGAAGCGCTCAAAGCGCAAATTGCCGAAGCGATTCGCGATATCACCAAACTGCGCAGCGACGTGCACTTGGTCGCACCTGGCACCTTGGCCAACGATGGCAAAGTCATTGAAGACGCTCGCAGTTATCAATAACGTTTTGCAATGACACCTTGACATTGCGCAGAAAAGAGACGAACAAAGGCCTAAAAGCCCTAAAAGCCCTTATTTTTTGTACTTTCAGTAATTCCGCCAATGGCGACTTTGGCAAAGTCCCACTACACTTTGCGTTCCAATTTAGGAGATAAAAATGAAACGTTTGCTAGTTCTTGCCGCAGCCGCACTCACATTGGTTGCTCAAGCTCAAAATTTCCCTGGCTCAAAGCCAATTTCCATTGTGGTTCCCTTTGCTGCGGGTGGCCCGACTGACAAAGTGGCACGCGATCTGGCGCTCAGCATGTCCAAAATAATGCCTGGTTCCAACTTTGTGGTTGAGAACGTTGCCGGCGCAGGCGGCACCATTGGTGCTAGCAAAGTTGCGCGCGCCAACCCCGATGGCCACACGCTTTTGTTGTTCCATATTGGGATGGCAGCTACACCTGCTTTGTACCGCAAACTCTCTTACAAGCCTTTGGAAGATTTTGAATATTTGGGCATGGTCAATGACGTTCCCATGACCTTGGTTGGTAAGCCGCAATTGCCTGCCAACACCTACCGCGACTTTGAAAACTACATCACGGCCAACGCTGGCAAACTGAACATTGCGCATGCAGGTTTGGGTTCAGCTTCTCACATTTGTGGCATGTTGTGGCAAGCTCAAGTTCAGTCCAAAGAAGCCATGACCACCATTCCTTTTGGCGGTACAGCACCTGCCATGAATGCGCTGATGGCGGGTCAAGTGGACGTCATGTGTGACCAAACAACCAACACAACGGCGCAAATTGAATCTGGTCGTATTAAGGCTTTTGCCGTCACGACTGCCAAGCCACTCTCAGACCACAAAGTTCTGAAGTTCTATCCTTCATTGCAGGAAATGGGTATCAAGAACTTTAACCTGACCATTTGGCACGGCCTCTATGCACCTAAGGGCACGCCAGCTGCCATCACTACGGCATTGAACGATGCCATGAAAAAAGCTTTGAAGGATCCTGAATTTGTCAAAAAGCAGGAGTCTCTGGGCGCTTTGGTCGTGACTGACAAGCGCGTTGAGCCTGCAGAGCACAAGAAATTTGTGGCTGCTGAAATTATCAAAATCAAAACCGCTGTTGATGCCAGCGGGAAGTACGCAGACTGATTGCGCTGCACAAGAAAAAACCGCCGTGAGGCGGTTTTTTTTCGTCCTTTGAGGGCGCTTAGATTTCAGCACCCACACGCAAAAGGGTGGTCATTGGTTCAAGGACCTGGCAGCGCCCAACAGAGCAGGCGATTCAGCGGCATGAATGACCCACACTGGGATGTCTTTGAGGTAGCTCGCAAAGCGGCCTTTGGCTTCAAAGCGCTCTCTGAAGGTGGAGGTTTCAAACCAGCCCAACCAGCGCGGCACAATGCCACCGCCCAAATAAACGCCGCCACGTGCACCCAAGGTGAGCGCCAAGTCACCAGCCACCGAGCCCAAAAAGCCTGCAAACATTTCAATGCTTTGGTAAGCCAAAGGGTCTTTGTCCTGCAAGGCCCAAGCTGTAATTTCAGCGGCGCCCGCCACATCAACGGGCGCTTGCTTTTGCAATTGACGCAAAGCCAAGTACAAGTCGACCAAACCAGGTCCTGACAAAACTCGTTCCGCGGACACATGCCCATAGCGCTGTCGAATGAGTTCGATGACGCGGTATTCGGTTTCGTTTTGAGCTGCCAAGGTGGTGTGACCGCCTTCGCCTGCAATGGCCACCCAGTGGTCATTTTGAT
>JBIKJX010000316.1:0-3032 GCA_044360785.1 Limnohabitans sp. | reverse complement strand
GCATCACACAAAATATCGGCATGCCTTTGAACGCTGCCGTAAAGCTGTGTCGATTGAGAGAGCCGACTTGCAAAAAGCTTGCTGGGCAATTCAATGTTTTCTTGAACCGACAAAAAAGGCAAAAGGTTAAATTGCTGAAAAATAAGTCCGAGTCGTTGACCCCTGAAGCGGTCTCTTTCTGATGATGAGAGCTCATTTAGAGCGACCCCTAAAACACAACAAGTGCCCTTCTTTGCCACTTGAATGCCTGTGATCAAACTGAGCAAACTTGATTTACCGCAACCACTGGGGCCGCCTATGAAAAGGGTTTTGCCTTGCGGCAAATTGAGTGAATCGATCGCAAACAACGGCGTCGCTTGCTTTGACCAAGAAAACTCAATGTCTTTTAACGCAAGGGCCAATACCGTCATGGTGAAAAAGTAGGTTTACTGGATCGAACCGTTGCAGATTTTTGTGAGCCCTGCGACACCCACTCGACTTTGAGTTGATGTGCTCGAAGATGTGATTTGAAAAATGGGAAACCAAACTTGGTCAATGCTTGAGGCTGGGCGCATTTGAATTTGAAAACATACTGAAGGTCGCTGTGCCCTTTGCCTTTCACACCTTGGAACATGTCCGATTCAGCCTTGACTTCGATTTGCTGACACTTTGCTTCTGCAGGCAATTCAATGAAATAGTTGGCGTTTTGCAAAGATTTCTGCAATTGGTTCATGGCCTCTGTCTGCGACGGATTTTTAGGCAGCTGTTCAAAGCCAAGTAAGGCTTCCATGGGCATCGTCCACTGGCCTTGTAAAACATCCGATTGAAGACTCAACTGAAGCGTGCCTTTGCCATGTGAGTGTTGTGCCATTGAAGGCAAAGCCCAAATAAAAATGGCCAAAAAACCTAAAATTCTTGTGGTGATTGAAAGCATCATGTCCTTTGTCACTATTTGAAACAGTTTCAACTCTCTAGAATCTTAATGAGAATTTCACAATTTACCAAAGCAGGATTCACTTAAAACATGTCAAAAATTAAGGCAATTCAAATCTTGCATGCAAACGAAGTTGCGCTTCATCTTGAGAGCTTACCTTTATGGTCATACAACCCCGCGCTTAAAGCCATTACCAGGGAATTTAAATTTTCAAATTTCCAACAAGCATTTGCATTCATGACAAAAGTTGCCAATGCCTCAGAGCAGCACAACCATCACCCAGAATGGCTCAATGTTTACAACAAAATCAATATCACTTGGACAACGCACGACGTCCAGGGCTTAAGCATCAAAGACATCCAAATGGCGAGCCTTTGTGATCAATTATTTTTAGACGAACCTACGATTGAACGTTGATTTATTTGAAGCCAACGCGGTCTAACATCTGTTGCACTTTAATTTGATTCATACCCACTGCACTGATCGGCAACACTTCACTCTTAAAACTGCCACCAGACATGGCCTTCAAAGCCGGGTTTTCAAATGAAACGCCTTTGGCAGCCGGCCATTCGTTGTTGCCATTTGCAAAGTGATTTTGCGCCGATGCAGACGCCAAATACTCCAAAAATTTGATGGCATTGACCGAGTTTTTGGCGTTTTTTGCAATGGCACCACCCGCAATGTTCAAATGTGTGCCCCAGCTTGTTTGATTCGGAAATACAACCCCCACTTTTTCAATGATTGCTCTGTCTGCTGGGTTAGTAGAACGCATCAGACGCGCTAAATAATAGGTGTTTGAAATAGCAACTGCACATTCACCCGATGCAACACCTTTGATTTGGTCTGTGTCACCACCAGCAGGATTGCGCGCCATGTTGGCGACTAAGCCCTTCAACCATGTCTCGGTTTGCTGAGGACCCAAATGGTCCATCATGGCGCCAAACAGACTTAGGTTGTAAGGATGCGACCCTGAGCGAATGCACAACTTCCCCCTTAACTGCGGATCTGCCAATTTCTCATAGTTATCGACATCAGTGGCTTTGATCTTGGATTTGTCGAAAACAATGACACGCGCGCGGGTCGACAATCCAAACCAGGCTGTACCGCCGTTATCACTCTTTTTTGCTCTGAGATTTTCTGGAATTGCAGCTTCCAAGACCTTGGACTTGATTGGCAAAAACAAGCCGTCAATTTCTGCACGCCACAATCTGGAAGCATCGACCAACAAAATCACATCTGCCGGGGAAGCTGCGCCCTCTGCTTTCAACCTAGACAAAATGCCCGCATCATCAGCATCAACGCGGTTGATTTTGATGCCTGTTGACTTTGTGAAATCGCTGTACAAAGCCTCATCCGTTGGGTAGTGCCTTGCTGAGTAAATATTGATGGATGGCGCAGATGTCTGCGCATGTGCCCCTTGCGTCCATGACGTTAGGGCAAGACTGCCCATAAAGACAGCCATCAGAAAGACTTTTTTTGAAACAGAAACTTGGCTCATGAGTCACTTTGAAGGTGATTGGTTAAGCCAATCTTACCTCAAATAAGAATGATTCTCATTTGCAAATAGAAGATTTTTGAAAAAAGGACTTAAAGGGTGTTTTTTTGACTGAATGTCACCACGTGGTCAACTTCTGCGCGAATACCTATCCACTCTCCTAGATGGTGATCATGGTGACTCGGTACATGCGCCAAAACAATATCCCCCGATTGCAAGCGCAAGGTGTATAAAAACTCTGACCCGCGAAACGCTTTACGCACAATTTCGGCTTTCACGGCCGCGTGGTCGTCATGAACGATGTCGTCGGCTCGTAGCAAGACATCACATGCTGAGTCTTCAAATGCAATCATCTCATTGGACGGGTGGTCATTGCCTTGATGCTCGTCAATAAGCAAACCTAAAACCGTTTGAACTTCAAGGTGACCATTGACTTGTTGTCTAACACCCGGGATGAACACCCCATGGCCAATAAACTCAGCCACAAAACGTGACGCGGGACGGTGATAAAGATGGTAGGCGTCGGCCCACTGCGCCAAATGCCCCTCTTGCATCACCCCAATCACATCACCAATGGCAAAGGCTTCCATTTGGTCGTGCGTCACAAAAAGCGCAGTGGCATTG
>JBIKJX010000315.1:0-3035 GCA_044360785.1 Limnohabitans sp. | reverse complement strand
GTGAGGTGCGCAGAATCACCTGCAAAAATAACGTGACCCGCACGGTAGTGATCTATCAAACGGCGATGGATTCGGTATGATCGAATTTCAACAACCTGATAGGGCTTGGGTTGAAGAAAGATTCTTTGCAATTTGCGCTCAATGGCATCGGGTTCTAGGGCTTGCTCTACCGATTCATCAGGGTCAGCGTAGAGCGAACACCGCCAAATAGAGGGAAGCTTTAACAAAGAAAAAGTACCCTCTTTGCACCACACATAGTTCACATTGGAAAGCTCAGGCAGCACCTCTTCAAATTGAAAAGTGGTGGTCGCCAAGATGGTGGTTTCTGGATAAGTTTCGCCCGTGAAAGTCATGCCCGTCAATTTTCGGCAAATAGAGCGTGAGCCATCCGCAGCAATCAAATAGCGTGCTCTGATTTGCTCAACACCATTGGCTGTCTGGAGGGTGGCCGTCACACCTTGCGCGTCTTGCGCCAAGTGCGTCAATTCACTGCCATATTGCACCCCTAAGTTGGGCGTACTGTGGGCTTTGGCGTCAGCCAATCGGGTCAGAACACGCTGCTCGCACTGAAGCCGAAATGGATAACGCGTATCTGATTGCAAAACACCCAAATCGAAGAGTGCCTTGTCATTCGATTCGTGTTGACGAATTTGCCATGTGGGAGAAATCAAACCTTCTGCAATCAAGCCCGCGGTCAGACCAAGTTCATCCAGCATTTCTAGGGTGGGCGGATGAAACGTAGAAGCACGAAAGTCGTTGCTGACCTGGGCTTCCTTGTCGATGACCATGGTTTCAATTCCGGCGTTTGCCAACCTAAGACCAGCCACCAAGCCAACCGGTCCAGCACCACAAATAAGAACCGCAACTTGCTTCATTGGTTAAACGTAGAACTAAGACGCTGCCATCCTAACTCGAAGTTGAATTCCACCAAGCAGCAAGGCATGAACGCCCCAAACACCGATTGGTATAAACCCTTACACGCAGACAGCTTATGCCCACAAGTGGCTTGGCCAATGGTGGATTTAGGATAGTCTCGGAATGGGTCACAATCTAGGGTGACTGGCAGTTTTTGATCCCTCCTCTATTCAAGTCCTATGGCTCTCAATCCCACTTCTTGCGCTTGGTTTCGTGCGCTCCCCTTGTTTCAGCACCGTCCAAACAAGATGTTGGTCTCTGTTGCGCTTCTGACGCAGCTGGGTGTGATGGCGCAAGACAGTAGCGTTGGCAATCAAGCTGAACCTGCGTCTGCACCCCAACAAAGCACCATTCAGCGAGTTGAAATTGTGGCCCGTCAAGGTTCAACCGAACTCAGACGTGCCGCTAGCGTGGCCAAACAAATTTATGGTCGCGAAGAACTGGATCGTTATGGCGACACCAGTGCATTGGATGTGATGCGTCGATTGCCTGGCGTCAATGTCGATTCTGGGGGCCCACGCATGCGCGGTTTGGGCGCAGGTTATACCCAAATTCTGATCAATGGCGATCCTGCACCGCAAGGCTTCAACCTAGACCAATTGAGCCCTTCACAAATTGAGCGCATTGAGGTTCTCAAAGCACCCACGGCAGATCAAAGTGCACAAGCGGTTGCTGGCAGTATCAACATCATTTTAAAAGAGGCACCCCGTCGCTCGCAAAAAAACCTGAGGCTAGGCATTGCTTCCGGCAACAGACCATTGGGCAACTTGAACTACTCTATGAGTGAATCAATGGGGTCAGTCAGCATGGCCTTGCCTGTGTCAATTTTTGAATGGGATAGATCGCTTCGCACGGGTGTGGAGCGCAAAATGGCAGGGACCAATTCGCAACCTGCAGTTTCGGAACAATTGGGAAATGGCACCTCTTGGGGCTGGGGCTATAACTTGGCACCGCGCTTGAATGTGAAGTTCAGTGATGAACAAACTTTGGCCATTGCCACATTTTTCCAAAAAGGCTACTGGAACAATCGCAATGAATTTACCAATCGCGTCATTTCAGGCAGTCCTGTTTTTGACGACGATTCGGCTCAAAATGGTTATTGGGAAAATCGCCGAGCCAACCTCACTTGGGTCAACCGCTTCAGCGAAGATCAACGTATTGAAATTAAGGCTGGGGTTCAACAATCTCGCTCAGCGTTTGACGCTCGCAACTTGCGCGGGGGCGCCATGCAGCTTAAAACCATTGGCAACACACAAGACAACGCCATCACCCAAGGTGGTAAATACAGCCAATTGCTAGGCTCAGAACATACACTGACAGCTGGCTGGGATTTTGAAAACAGAGATCGCAAAGAGCAGCGCACCACAACCGACAGTTTGGGCAACGGCTTGTTACAGGCCTTTGAAGGTCAACCCTTTGAAGCTCAAATGCAACGCCAGGCTTTCTACATTCAAGACGAGTGGGAAATCTCGCCAAAGTGGCAAATGTATTTGGGTTTGCGCAATGAACGCATCGCTTCAGAAAGCATCAGTACCTCTTACCCTGTCAGCAATGTGAGCAGTGTGCTCTCCCCTCTTGCTCACGTTACTTACAAGTTCGACCCCAAAAGTCGAGACATGGTGCGTGCCAGCTTAACGCGAAGCTACAAAGCACCCGGTTTGAACACCTTGCTTGCTCGCCCCCAAATCAATGGTGCTTACACCAACACCAACCTCACTAACACCATTCTTTCACCAGATCGTATTGGCAACCCTAACTTGACACCCGAATTGGCGACCGGCTTGGATATCGCCTACGAAAACTATTTGGTCAATGATGGCATTTTCAGTGTGGGTGTTTTTCATCGTCAACTTAGCAATGTCGTTCGCAATTTAACGACCTTGCGCAATGTCAGTTGGGCCGCTGCACCTCGCTGGGTGTCTGAGCCGCAAAACTTTTCTAGTGCAGTGACCCGTGGTATTGAACTTGAGGTGAGAGGACGCGCCTCTGATTTGCTGCCGATCTTACTTAGCAACGCCAAAACCTTGAACATTCGCTCTTCGCTCAGCATTTACCGTTCAAGCATTGAAGCATTGGCAGGACCCAACAACCGCTTGGACGGGCAGCAACCATGGTCTGCC
>JBIKJX010000314.1:0-3039 GCA_044360785.1 Limnohabitans sp. | reverse complement strand
TGCAGCTCGCATGGGCGGTGGCCAAAAGCGCATTGATGCACAACACGCCAAAGGCAAACTCACGGCCCGTGAGCGTCTTGAAGTGTTGCTTGACGAAGGCACCTTCGAAGAGTGGGACATGTTTGTGGAGCACCGCTGCACAGACTTCGGTATGCAAGACAACAAAATTCCTGGCGACGGCGTGGTCACTGGCTACGGCATGATCAATGGCCGCTTGGTATTTGTGTATAGCCAAGATTTCACGGTGTTTGGTGGTGCCTTGTCAGAGTCGCATGCCGAGAAAATTTGCAAAATCATGGACCAAGCCATGAAGGTCGGCGCACCAGTTATTGGTTTGAACGATTCGGGTGGCGCTCGGATTCAGGAAGGTGTTGCATCGCTTGGGGGCTATGCCGAAGTGTTTCAGCGCAACGTGATGGCCAGTGGCGTCATTCCGCAAATCAGCATGATCATGGGCCCCTCTGCGGGTGGTGCGGTTTATTCACCCGCCATGACAGATTTTATTTTCATGGTCAAAGACAGCTCTTACATGTTTGTCACAGGCCCTGAAGTGGTCAAAACCGTTACGCACGAAGAAGTCACAGCCGAAGAACTGGGTGGTGCCTTGACGCATACCACCAAGAGCGGTGTGGCTGACATGGCTTTTGAAAACGACGTAGAAGCGTTGCTCATGTTGCGCCGTTTGTACAACTATCTGCCGCTGAACAATCGCGAGAAAGCGCCTGTTCGTGCCAGCGGCGATCCGACAGACCGGCAAGACCCTAGCCTGAATACCTTGGTGCCCATGAACGCCAACCAAGCGTATGACATGAAAGAACTCATCCTCAAAACTGTGGACGATGGCGACTTCTTTGAACTCCAACCTGACTACGCCAAAAATATCCTGATTGGTTTTGCTCGCATGGCGGGACAAACTGTGGGCATTGTCGCCAACCAACCCTTGGTGTTGGCAGGCTGTTTGGACATCAAGAGTTCTATCAAAGCGGCGCGTTTTGTTCGCTTCTGCGATGCTTTCAGCATCCCTGTTCTCACGTTTGTGGATGTGCCAGGCTTCATGCCCGGTACTTCGCAAGAGTACGGCGGCATTATCAAACACGGTGCGAAGTTGCTCTATGCGTATGCAGAATGCACAGTGCCAAAAATTACAGTCATTACGCGCAAAGCCTATGGCGGTGCTTATGACGTGATGGCCTCCAAGCACTTGCGCGGCGACGTTAACTTTGCATGGCCCAACGCTGAAATTGCAGTGATGGGCGCTAAAGGCGCTGTTGAAATTATTTTCCGTGAAGACAAAAACGATCCTGTGAAGTTGGCTGCCCGTGAAGCCGAATACAAAGACCGCTTTGCCAACCCCTTCGTGGCAGGCGCTCGCGGCTTCATTGACGACGTCATTCAACCGCACGAAACGCGTAAACGCATTTGCCGTTCGTTGGTGATGTTGAAAGATAAAAAAGTTGAAAACCCATGGCGCAAGCACGGCAACATTCCGCTCTAAGTGGCATGACCGACAAAGCTTGAACTGAATACGCCATTAGGAGAAAAATATGTTTACCAAAATTTTGATTGCCAACCGCGGTGAAATTGCATGCCGTGTCATTGCCACCGCTAAGAAAATGGGCATTGCCACGGTTGCCGTTTATTCCGAAGCCGACAAAGAAGCGCGCCACGTGTCTTTGGCCGACGAAGCCGTGTTGTTGGGCCCAGCCCCTTCGCGCGAGTCTTACTTGGTCGCCGACAAAATCATTGCGGCTGCCAAATCTACAGGCGCTCAAGCCATTCACCCAGGCTACGGCTTCTTGTCTGAAAACGAAGCCTTTGCCAAGCGCTGCGAAGATGAGGGCATTGCCTTCATCGGCCCACGCCATTTTTCAATTGCCGCCATGGGCGACAAAATTGCTTCCAAGAAACTGGCCAACGAAGCCAAGGTCAACACCATTCCTGGCTACAACGACGCCATTGAAACAGCCGAGGCGGCCGTAGAAATTGCCAAGGGCATTGGCTATCCCGTCATGATCAAAGCCTCTGCCGGTGGTGGGGGTAAGGGCCTTCGTGTGGCCTTCAACGACAAAGAAGCCTTTGAAGGCTTTACCTCTTGCCGCAATGAAGCGCGCAATTCCTTTGGTGACGATCGCGTCTTCATTGAGAAGTTTGTGGAAGAGCCTCGTCACATTGAAATTCAAGTGTTGGGCGACAGCCATGGCAACGTCATTTATTTGAACGAACGCGAGTGTTCCATTCAGCGTCGCCATCAAAAAGTCATTGAAGAAGCGCCGTCTCCCTTCATCAGTGATGCCACCCGCAAAGCCATGGGTGAACAGGCTGTGGCCTTGGCCAAAGCCGTGAAGTACCAATCAGCCGGCACGGTTGAATTTGTGGTGGGAAAGGACCAAAGTTTCTACTTCCTAGAGATGAACACCCGCTTGCAAGTGGAGCATCCTGTGACCGAAGCCATCACGGGCATCGACTTGGTCGAGATGATGATCCGAGTGGCCAATGGCGAAAAATTGCCCATCACCCAAGCCGATGTGAAACGCAACGGTTGGGCCATTGAGTGTCGTATCAACGCGGAAGATCCCTTCCGTAATTTCTTGCCTTCGACCGGTCGCTTGGTGCGTTTCCAAACGCCAGTGCAAACCATGTTCCAGTCCAACACGCAAGACTTGTTGGGTGTGCGTGTTGACACAGGCGTGCAAGATGGCGGCGAAATCCCCATGTTCTATGACTCCATGATTGCCAAGTTGATTGTTCATGGCACCGATCGCAATGACGCCATTGCCAAAATGCGTGAAGCCTTGAACGGTTTTGTCATTCGCGGCATCAGTTCCAACATTCCTTTCCAAGCTGCCTTGTTGGCACACCCCAAGTTTGTGGCGGGCGATTTCAATACAGGCTTCATTGCAGAAAACTATGCCCATGGTTTCCGCGCAGAAGATGTGCCGCACGACGATCCAGATTTCTTGGTGGCCTTGGCCGCATTTGTGCGTCGTAAATCGCGAGAGCGTGCCGCCAACCTCAGTGGCCAGTTACCTGGTTATGACG
>JBIKJX010000313.1:0-3040 GCA_044360785.1 Limnohabitans sp. | reverse complement strand
GGTCTTGGTTTGCGCCACCCTCGAATGGGCTTTGCAAGCGCGTTTTCTTAGGCGGGGCTGAAAAAATCTACCCGGTCTGTGATCAGGCTGTCGACGCTCAAATTGAGCAGGTGTTGGGCCACTGATTCATCGTTGACGGTGTAACTGAGGCAGCGCATGCCCGCTTGGTGAACCGCATTCACACGGTCAGCGGTCCACAAAGCATGGTGGCAAATGACCGCATGGCAATCTAGGTCTAACGCTGTTTCTAGCCAGCCCTCTGACACAAGGTCCAATAACAAACCGCGCGGTATGTGGGGTGCCACATTCAAGGCGCCCCTCAGAGATTCGATTTGAAACGAGCTCAACAAAGGCGGAACGCCTTGATATTCCCAAATTTGGGCGACTTCCTGAGCCACCAACTGGCCCGTGATGAATTCAGCGCCAGGGGTCGGCTTGATTTCAATGTTCAGAAAATAACCATTTCGAATACAAAACTCTGAAACTTGTCTCAAAGTGGGCAGGGGCTCGCCCTTGTACGCTTTGGAATGCCAGCTGCCAGCGTCATATTGCGCCAATTGTTGCCAAGATTGATGACCGCCAATGCCGTGGCCATTGGTGGTGCGTTCCAAGGTGGCGTCGTGCATCAGAAAAACTACGCCGTCACTGCTGAGCTTGGCATCGCATTCAAACATCCGATAGCCGTGTTCGGCCCCCTTGCGAAAGGCAGCCAAGGTGTTTTCCGGTGCCAAAGTCCCTGCACCGCGATGGGCAATCCAACGCGGGTACGGCCAAGTGAAGGAGGCAAGCTGTTTCATGGTGACAAAGCAATGTGTCGGTCATAATACTTCGGTGTGCCCCCACCCTCGGTGCGTGATTGCCCCCCTGAAGTAAAATTCGATTAAATCTCATGAACGCACCCACCACGCTCCAACACCTCTTGCAAGCCGACGATTCATCGCCCCGCTTGCGAGAAATCCCCTACAACTACACCAGTTTCTCAGACAGAGAAATCGTGATTCGTTTGTTGGGGGCTCGCGCTTGGGATTTGCTCAATCAACTCCGGGATGAGCGCCGCACAGGGCGATCAGCCCGCATGCTTTACGAAGTGTTGGGCGATATTTGGGTGGTTCAACGCAACCCCTACTTGCAAGACGATTTGCTCGACAATCCGGCTCGCCGCAAGATGCTGGTGGATGCTTTACAGCACCGCTTGGGTGAAGTGCAAAAACGCCGCACGCCCGATGCCGATTCGCTGCGTGATGGCTTGGTTGGCGAGTTGTTGGCACTGGCCCGAGCGGCCGTCAGCAGTTTCGATCAAAACTTCTCTGACATGGCAGCTTTGCGCCGTAAGTCACAAAAAGCACTGGGCAAGCTCACGGCCAAAGACAACATCAAGTTTGATGCGTTGTCGCGTGTCAGCCATGTCACGGATGCCACTGACTGGCGTGTTGAATACCCCTTTGTGGTTTTAACTCCCGACACCGAAGCCGAGATGGCCAATTTGGTCAAAGGCTGTTTCAGTTTGGGCTTGACCATCATTCCTCGTGGGGGTGGCACGGGCTACACCGGTGGCGCAGTTCCCTTGACTTGGAACAGTGCTGTCATCAATACCGAAAAACTCGAAGCCATGACGGGCATCGAGATGAAACAATTGCCGGGTCTTAGCCAAGAAGTTCCCACCATTTGGACCGAAGTCGGTGTGGTCACTCAACGCGTGACCGATGCCGCTGAACATGCGGGCTGGGTCTTTGCGGTCGATCCCACATCGGCTGAAGCCAGTTGCATTGGCGGCAACATTGCCATGAACGCAGGCGGCAAAAAAGCCGTGTTGTGGGGCACCGCCCTTGATAACTTGGCAAGCTGGCGCATGGTCACCCCCGATGCGCAGTGGTTGGAAGTGACGCGCCTGAACCACAACCTCGGCAAAATTCACGATGTCGAAGTCGCCAGTTTTGAGTTGAAATATTTCGAAGCCAATGGCACCACCTTGGTCCGTGAAGAGCGGCTCGATATTCCTGGTACGGTCTTCCGCAAAGAAGGCTTAGGCAAAGACGTCACCGATAAGTTTTTGGCTGGTTTGCCTGGCATTCAAAAAGAAGGTTGCGACGGCCTCATTACCAGCGCGCGTTGGGTTTTACACCGCATGCCCGACCACACGCGAACCGTTTGTATGGAGTTTTTTGGCAATGCCAAGGACGCTGTGCCCAGCATCGTTGAAATCAAAGACTTCATGTTTGCTGAGCAAAAACGCTCAGGCGTTTTGTTGGCAGGCTTAGAGCATCTTGACGACCGTTATTTGCGGGCTGTGGGTTACACCACCAAGTCCAAGCGCGGTGGCTTTCCCAAGATGCTTTTGTTGGCTGACATTGCCGGTGACAACGCCGACGATGTGGCCAAGGTCACTTCAGAAGTTGTGCGCATTGCCAACTCTCGCAGTGGCGAAGGCTTCATTGCCATCAGCCCAGAGGCGCGCAAAAAGTTTTGGCAAGACCGCAAAAAAACAGCGGCCATCAGTCGTCACACCAATGCCTTCAAAGTCAATGAAGATGTGGTCATTCCATTGCCGCGCATGGCGGAGTACACCGATGGCATTGAGCGCATCAACATTGAACTGTCCATGCGCAACAAAATCAAGTTGTGCAATGAACTTGAGCACTTTTTAAGCAAGGGCAATTTGCCCTTGGGCAAAGACGACGATACCAACGAAATCGCGTCTGCAGAACTGTTGGAAGAACGTGTTGGGCAGGCGCTGGCTTTGGTTCGTGATGTGCGCACCTTGTGGCAAGGTTGGTTGCAAGGGGTGGACACCTTGTTCCCTCAACTGCAAGACCATACCTTGCGCGCCAGTTGGAAAACCCAAATCAAGGGACCGTTTCAAAGCATTTTTTCGGGCGCAGCATTCCAGCCCATTTTTGACGAGTGCGTCGCCATTCACAAGCGCGTTCTCAAAGGCCGTGTCTGGGTGGCATTGCACATGCACGCCGGTGACGGCAACGTGCACACCAACATTCCAGTCAATTCAGACAACTATGAAATGCTGCAAACCGCGCACGAAGCG
>JBIKJX010000312.1:0-3052 GCA_044360785.1 Limnohabitans sp. | reverse complement strand
TGAGCAGAACCAACATCACGTCGATGAAGGGCACCATGTTGATTTCATTGATGGTGCGACGACCGCGGCCGCGTGACGATACAGCAGGCATAGGTTTGCTCCCTAAAGATCAGTGACCAGAAGCTGACAGGTTTGAGCCAGCCGAATTGCTTGCGCCAGCACTGGATGTGCCTCCTAAACTTCTTTGCAAAATGTTAGAGAACTCTTCAATGAAGGTTTCTAACTTGATGGCGATTCGATCGATGTCGCGCGCAAATCGGTTGTAAGCCACAACCGCTGGAATGGCTGCGAATAAACCAATGGCGGTGGCCACCAAAGCTTCTGCAATACCCGGTGCCACTGTGGCCAATGTCACTTGTTGCATGCTGGCCAAGCCCGTGAAGGCATGCATGATGCCCCACACCGTGCCAAACAAACCGACATAGGGTGAGACGGATCCCACAGACGCCAAGAAAGAAAGCTGTGCTTCAGCGACGTCCATTTCACGCTGAAAACTGGCACGCATGGCGCGGCGTGCGCCATCCAATAAGGTGCCTGGATCGGAAATCCGACGTTCGCGCAATTTTTGATACTCGCGCATGCCGCTTGCAAAGATACGTTCCATGGGACCGGCCAGTTTGGAATTTTGGACGGCCGCGGAAAAGAGGTCATTCAAGCTGGTGCCAGACCAAAACTGTTGTTCAAACTCTTCATTCAAAGTTTGAATGCGCTTGATGGCCGTCAACTTTCGCACGATGGCAGCCCAACTGGCAATGGAGATGGCCATCAGAATAACCATCACGGCTTGCACCACGAAACTGGCGTTGAGTACCAGATGAAGGATCGACATGTCTTGGTTCATTGAAGTGCTTCCAAAATCTTGACCGGAATGCGGCCTGGTTTCATGGTGTGGCTGTCTACCCAGCCAATTCGAATGGTGCCCTGGGCCAACAATTTGCATTGACCTGCCGCGTTGAGCCATGCTTGCTGTGTGAGTACCAAGCTGGCGCGGCCAGACTCCGCTGTTTGTGCTGTGACCTCTAGCAAGTCATCTAAACGTGCGGGCGAAAAGTATTTAAGCTGTGTTTCGCTGACGACAAACATACCACCGCTTTCATCTTTGAGAGATTGTTGTTCGACGCCCAAAGAGCGCAACCACTCTGTGCGAGCGCGTTCAAAAAACTTCAGGTAGTTGGCGTAAAACACGATGCCGCCAGCGTCGGTATCTTCCCAATAAATTCGAATGGGAAAAGTAAAGACAGCTTTCATGCGCGTGCGCGGCCAGCCTGGCGGTCAGCCTGAACTTCATGGGGGCGCAATTGGGGCGCAAGACCCTCCAACACGGCATTCACATATTTGTGACCATCGGTGCCACCAAATTCTTTGGCCAATTCAATGCACTCGTTCAAACTCACTCGCCAGGGTACGTCGAGGCAATGCTTCATCTCATAGGTGCCAATCCACATGGCGGCACGCTCAATGGGAGAAATTTCAGCCATGCTGCGATCGAGCAATGGCAAGATCAACTTGTCTAAATCGGCAGCTTGTTCAGAACAGCCGTAGAGCAAGGCATCGTAGTGCGCAGAATCGGCCTTGTGAAAACCAGACAAATCGCGTGTGAATGCATCGATGTCGGCGGCTTCATTTTTGCCAACCAAGACTTGATAGAGCGCTTGCAATGCAAATTCACGGGCACGACTGCGAGCAGATTTGCTGGCAGACTTTCCTGGTTTTCTACTGGAAGTTTTAGGCCCTTTGTTGGCAACAGCGGCAGAATTGATAGGCAACTCGCTCATGCCAATGCCTCGTCGTCTAAATCGTCGTCACTGACAGACAAGTCTTCTAAGAGCATGGCCATTTCAACTGCAACGCGGGCTGCATCGCGGCCTTTTTCAGTTTGGCGTGCAATGGCTTGTTCTAAGTTTTCTGTGGTCAAGATGGCATTGGCAATGGGCACGTTGTAGTCCAGCGAAATGCGACTGACACCAGCGCCAGATTCATTGGCCACCAACTCAAAGTGATAAGTTTCGCCACGAATGATGCAACCCAATGCCACCAAGGCATCGTATTCGCCGCGTTCCGCCATGGCTTGCAATGCAATGGGTACTTCAAGCGCACCGGGCACCAAAACGTGGTCGATGTCGTGGACGCCCAAATCTTCTAATTCACGAATACAAGCCACCGCCAATGCATTGGTGATGCCTTCGTTGAACCTGGCTTGCACAATGCCAATGTGCAGGCCTGTACCGTCTAATTCTTGTTCAATGCCTTTGTCAGCGCCTTGCATGATTATTCCTTTGGGATGTAGCCAGTGACCTCAACGCCATAACCCGCCATGCTGGGCATGCGTCGGGGTTGGCCCATGAGTTTCATTTTTTGGACGCCGCACTCTCGAACAATTTGAATACCTACGCCGTAAGTGCGCAAATCCATCTTGCTTCTGTTTGGGGCTTGTGCAGAGCGAGCGCGGCCTTCAAATTGCGCTAGGAGTTGCTCTGCGCTTTCGCCGCAATTGAGCAACACAGCAACGCCTTGACCTTGCTTGTTGATGTAATCAAGGCTGTTTTCTAGGCTCCAAGAGTGCATTCTTCGGCCAACCTCAAGCACATCAAAAACAGACAAAGGCTCGTGCACGCGGACCGGCACTTCGGTGTCTGCATTCCAGCTGCCCTTGACCAGTGCCAAGTGCAGCGATTGACTGGGCTTGTCTTTGAACGCGTGGGCGGTAAATTCGCCGTGGGCAGTTTGCAAAGTGCGTGTGCCGACTTTTTCAACCAAAGATTCTGTGCGGCTGCGGTATTCAATCAGATCGGCAATCGTGCCAATTTTGAGGCCATGCTCGGCTGCAAAAATTTGCAAGTCGGGCAAGCGGGCCATGGTGCCATCGTCTTTCATGATTTCGCAAATGACCGAAGAAGCACTGCAGCCCGCCATGATGCCCAGATCGCAGCCTGCTTCGGTATGACCGGCACGCATCAAAACACCCCCATCAACAGCTTGCAAAGGGAAGATGTGGCCGGGTTGAACCAAGTCTTTGGCGGTGGCATGGGCGGCCACTGCTGTCTTGACAGTC
>JBIKJX010000311.1:0-3055 GCA_044360785.1 Limnohabitans sp. | reverse complement strand
GACATCAACAAAATCATGCAGCTGGTGGACACCAAGCTCATGCAACACGTCAATTTCAGACGCATGACAGCATTGGCAACCGGTCCTGGCTGGCGCAAGGCGACGCCTGAGCAACAAGAACGTTTGCAAGCAGAGTTCAAACTCTTGCTCATCAGAACTTACTCCGGCGCTTTGACACAAATCAGCGACCAAACCATCGAAGTCAAACCCCTGCGTGGCGCTTCCGATGACAAAAATCTGGTAGTTCAAACCGAGGTCAAGGGCAAAGGCGACCCCATTCAACTCGACTACCGTCTTGAGAAAACCCCTGGCGATGGCGCAGGTTGGAAAATTTTTGACCTCAATGTCATGGGCATTTGGTTGGTCGAAAACTACCGTTCGCAGTTCTCCAAAGAGATCAACTCGGGCGGCATGGATGGCCTGATCAAAAGCCTGTCCGAGCGCAACAAGTCCAACGCCAAAAAGGCTTAATTTTTAATGAGCTCTGCGCTGCTGACTTTGCCCGCTGATTTGCGCCACAGCAACGCCGCCGCTTGCCTTGCGCAATTGCAATCACAAATTCGCAGCAGCAACACCCAAGACGTCGAAATTCAAGCGGGCAGCCTGTCTGATTTCGACTCTTCGGCCTTGGCCGTGCTCTTGGGTTGCCGCCGTGAAGCAGAAAGTTTGTCAAAAACATTGAAATTCAAGCAATTCCCTGCCAAATTGCGCGAATTGGCATTGCTTTATGGGGTCTCCGAGCTCTTGGTTGAAAGCGCTTGACCGTAAAATAAGGGGCTCATGCCCGCCATCTCTTTTCAATCCGTTTCTAAAACATTCCCTGCCAAATCTACTGGCGGTCAGCCTTTGAAGGCGCTCAACGATGTCAGCTTTGACATTGCTGAAGGGGAATTCTTTGGTTTGCTAGGCCCTAATGGTGCCGGCAAGACCACGCTCATCAGCATCTTGGCAGGTCTCAGCAAGGCCACCGAAGGACGCGTCTTGGTCCATGGCCACGACGTGCAAACCGACTACGTCCACGCACGGCGCATGTTGGGTGTGGTGCCCCAAGAGCTGGTGTTCGACCCCTTCTTTTCTGTGCGTGAAGCTTTGCGTTTTCAGTCAGGCTATTTTGGGATTCAAAAGAACGATGCATGGATAGACGAGTTGCTGGCGCATTTGGGTTTGACAGACAAAGCCAACGCCAACATGCGCCAACTGTCTGGCGGTATGAAGCGGCGTGTCTTGGTGGCCCAAGCCTTGGTTCACAAGCCCCGTGTCATTGTGTTGGACGAACCCACTGCGGGTGTCGACGTTGAACTTCGCCAAACCCTTTGGCAGTTCATCGCCAAGCTCAATCGCGAAGGCCACACGGTCTTGCTCACCACCCATTATTTGGAAGAAGCCGAAGCATTGTGCAGCCGCTTGGCCATGCTCAAGCAAGGCCGCGTCTTGGCTTTGGCCAGTACGTCCGAGCTGCTCAAATCTGCATCCAGTAATGTGCTCCGATTTAAGTTGGATGGCCAGTTGCCCTCCGAGTTGGCGGCCAAAGCCCGCATCACGGGCCGCATCGTTCAGTTTCCGGCCCACGATGCTTTGGAAATTGAAACCTACTTGGCCGCAGTTCGACAGGCGGGCCTCACGGCCGAAGACATCGAAATTCGCAAGGCCGATTTAGAAGACGTGTTTTTGGATGTGATGGCCGAGGGCAAATCATGAGCGGATGGCGCATGCTGTTTTACAAGGAAGTGCTGCGCTTTTGGAAGGTGGCCTTTCAGACCATTGCGGCACCGGTGCTCACGTCGGTCTTGTACATGATGATTTTTGGTCATGTGCTTGAAGACCACGTCAAGGTTTACGACGCTGTGCCTTACACCGCGTTTTTGTTGCCGGGCCTCATCATGATGAGCGTCTTGCAAAATGCATTTGCCAACAGCTCGTCCAGTTTGGTGCAAAGCAAGATCATGGGCAATTTGGTTTTCTTATTGCTCACGCCCTTGTCGCACTGGCACTGGTTTATCGCTTATGTGGGCTCGTCCATGTTGCGCGGCTTGGCCGTCGGCTTTGGTGTTTTTGCTGTCACGGTTTGGTTTGCGCCGCTGCAATACCAAGCCCCCTTGTGGATTTTGGTGTTTGCCATTTTGTGCGCGGGTTTGTTGGGTGCGCTCGGATTGGTAGCAGGCCTGTGGTCAGAAAAGTTTGATCAGATGGCGGCCTTCCAAAGTTTTGTGATCATGCCCATGACGTTTTTGTCGGGCGTGTTTTATTCGATTCATTCCTTGCCAGTTTTTTGGCAGAAGTTAAGTCACTTGAACCCCTTCTTCTACATGATTGATGGTTTCAGATATGGTTTTTTTGGCCAGAGCGATGTTTCACCATGGGTCAGTTTGACCGTGGTCTCGGTCGCGTTTTTGGGCGTCAGTACTTTGGCAATTCAATTGCTGAAATCAGGCTACAAAATCAGAGGCTGAGTTTAGAAAGCAAAGACACACCATGACAGCGGAACAAATACAAGCCATGATTGCGGCAGGCCTTGCCTGTGACCACCTTGAGGTGAGCGGCGATGGCCGTCATTGGCAAGCAGTGGTGGTGTCTGCCCAGTTTGAAGGGCTTCGCCTCATTGGTCGTCACCAAAAGGTGTACGCCACTTTAGGCAACAAAATGCACAACGATGAAGTTCATGCTTTGTCGATGAAAACTTTCACGCCCGCTGAGTGGGCCAAAGCCCAAGCCTAATTGGTGCGACAGATTTAACAGACATGGACAAACTCATTATTCGTGGTGGCCATTCATTGAATGGCGAGATAGAAATTTCAGGCGCCAAGAATGCGGCCTTGCCTGAACTTTGCGCGGCTTTGCTCACTGAGCAAGAGGTGGTGCTGCGCAATGTGCCCAAGTTACAAGACGTCAGCACCATGCTCAAGCTCATTCGCAACATGGGTGTCAGTTGTGCGCATGAAGACGACGGCACTGTTCGCCTGAATGCAGGGGCGTTGAACAAACCTGAAGCGCCTTACGAAATGGTCAAAACCATGCGGGCTTCGGTGCTGGCACTAGGACCTTTGCTGGCCCGTTT
>JBIKJX010000031.1:0-11229 GCA_044360785.1 Limnohabitans sp. | reverse complement strand
GGCAACAGCTGTTTCAGAACCAGCAGGTGCATTGGATGTTGCAGAGTCAACCAAGTTGGCGAACTGCTTTTGAGCGGCAGCTGATTGAGCTTCGAAAGCTTTTGTGAACTCGCTGGATGTACCAGAAGCGATGTCATAAAGGTGACGGCTGTAAGCAGCTGTTTTTTCAGCCAAAGGCTGGAACAAGTTGGCTTGCAAGGCCAACAGTTCTTGCGCGTCTTTAACGCTCATGACAGCTTTGGTGCTTTGTGCAGACTCGCTCAAGGCAGCTTTGGTGGCTGTCAAGTTCAATTCGACCAATTTTTCAACGCCTTCGAAGGCTTTGCTTGTCAAGCCGAAAAGGGTTTCAACGTTGGCTTTGTGTGAGGCGACGATTTGTTCTGTAGTCATCATGTGGATCTCCGTTAATTTAAAAAAGTTACCAAGGGACTGCTCCGAACTGGTTGGGCTTTCGCCTGACCTACTTCTTGTTGCAGTGCAGCATGGGTGAATTTTAGGGAGTCTTCAGCCAATTACAAGGGTTTTTTGTTGCGATGCAGCATTTTAGAGTCTGAGTTCTAGAAAATGGCATTGAACCGCTCAGGACACAATACCTACATGAAAGCCTTTTATTCGGACCATTTTGTGCTGCCTTTGCCTGAGGGACATCGTTTTCCCATGGCCAAGTACAGCATGCTGCGGGAAAGCGTGGCGCAAGAGCTGAATGCCGTGCATCTTCAGGAGGCACCGCCGGCCACAGAGGGTGAGTTGGCGCTGGCGCATGCCCCTGAATACGTTCAGGCAGTGAAGCAGGGGACATTGCGCCCTGAGGCGCTTCGCGAAATTGGCTTTCCTTGGACCCCGGCCATGGCAGAGCGGTCCGTGCGCTCGGCGGGTGCTTCCATTGCGGCAGCCAGGGTGGCAATGATGGAGGGAATCGCTGGCAATTTGGCGGGTGGAACGCATCATGCCAGTGCCAGTCAGGGGGGTGGATTCTGCGTTTTCAATGACATAGCGGTCACAGCCAGGGTGCTTCAGATGGAGCACTTTCGTCAGACCAAAAAGACGATGCAGGTGTTGGTCGTCGATTTGGATGTCCACCAAGGCAACGGAACTGCGAGCATTTTTGCCAACGACCCTTCTGTTTTTACCCTCTCATTGCATGGTGAAAAAAACTTTCCATTTCGCAAAGTGGCCAGTGACTTGGACATTGGTTTGCCTGATGGTTGCACCGATGCACCGTACTTGGATGCTTTGAATCAGGCTTTGAAAGAAACCGCTGAGCGGTTCAAGCCTGATTTTTTGATCTATCTGGCGGGCGCAGATGCACACGAAGGTGACAGGTTAGGGCGTCTGAAACTTTCAGAAGCGGGCATGGCTTCTCGAGATCAAGTGGTGTTTGATTGGGCCCAAGCCAGACAAATCCCCATGATCATTTGCATGGGCGGGGGGTATGGACGCGATCTTCGGACAACCGTAGCGGTTCAAATGAATACTTGGCGCTTGGCGTTAAGGCACTGGCTTCACTGGCAAAATCGAGGGTGATGACGAATCACATCGATGCGTTCATGAACCAAGCGGATGTGATGAAGATTTGTACGAATTAAATGACAACGGAGTAAAAAATGAAAGAATTGAGTTCCTCACAAGTTAGCACCGTGATTGCAGATCCTCACAGCGTTGACGATGCCATTCTCAGCCGCTTCTCAACGCGTGCCTATTTAGACAAGCCTGTTGATAAAGCGGTCCTGAGTGACTTGTTGCAGGTGGCTGCTCGCGCGCCCAGTGGTACCAATACACAGCCCTGGAAAGTTTATGTGGTTCAAGGTGCAGCCAAGGACAAATTGGTGGCAGAAGTTTGTGACGCGCACAACGCCATGGCAGCCAACCCAGCATTGGCTGCTGATTTTGCAGAGGCTTACGACTACTACCCGACTCAATGGGTCAGCCCTTATATCGACAGACGCCGTGAATGTGGTTTTGGTTTGTACGGCGTGTTGGGGATTGGCAAAGGTGACAAAGAAAAAATGCATTTTCAACAACAACAAAACTTTCGGTTCTTTGGCGCGCCAGTGGGTTTATTTTTTACCATTGACAAAGTCATGGGGCGAGGCAGTTTGCTCGACTACGGCATGTTCATTCAAAGTGTGATGCTGGCTGCACGCGCGCGTGGATTGCACACTTGCCCACAGGCTGCATGGAATAGTTATGGAAAAATTATTTTCAAACACATTGGTGCAGGCGACAACGAGATGATGGTGTGTGGTTTGTCCTTGGGCTATGCCGATGAAGCAGCCTTGGTCAACACCTTCAAAACAACACGCGTGGATGCGGCCTCTTTCACACAATGGATTGAATGAGTTTTTGGTTAATCCAATGCTTGAATGGCCTCAGCCATGCAAGCACACTGTTCATGATGGCTGCGGGCTTGACGCTGGTATTTGGCGTCACTCGCATCGTCAATTTTGCCCATGGCAGCTTTTTCATGGTGGGCGCCTTGGTTGCCGGCACCTGGGTCACGCTATGGCAACCGTCGTGGGCTGATCACGGCTTTACCTATTTCTTGGCCATGCTGATAGGGGCCTTGTGCGCAGCCATGCTTGGCGCATTGACAGAAATTTTCCTATTCAGACCCTTGCGGCATTCGCCGCCGCTCTATCCCTTGGTTGCAACTTTCGGCTTGAGCCTGTTCGTGCACGATTTATTGCTTTGGTTTTTGGGCCCCAACGAAGTCTTTGCACCCCGATTTCCAGGTTTGAAAGGTGCCGTTCAAATAGGAGAAGATTTCTTCCCGCAATGGCAGCTTTTCATCTTGTGTTTGGGGCCCCTGGTATGGCTGTTATTGCATGTGCTTTTGACCAAAACCAAATGGGGTCAGCAAGTTCGTGCTGCAACACAAGACAGAGAGATGTTGGATGCCCTGGGCATCAATCCGGCACCCCTGATGCTCAGTGTGGTCGTGTTGGGTTGCGGCTTGGCTGGGTTGGCGGGCGCCTTGCAATTGCCCCGAGAGCCAGCCAATCTGCAAATGGACTTGCAAATGGTTGTAGAGACTTTTGTGGTGGTTGTGATGGGCGGACTTGGCAGTATTGCGGGAGCTTTTTTCGCCTCTGTCTTGATTGGCTGCGTCCATGCGTTTGGCATTCATTTTTTCCCTCAAGCGACATTGGTTTTGATTTTTCTCACCATGGCACTGGTATTGGCTGTTCGACCGCAAGGGCTGATGGGGGAGTTGCCAGGCGCAGCACAGCGAGAAAAAGTGCCGAATTTCAATTTCGGATTTCAAAGCGCATGGCGTCAGTGGCTCATGTGGGGGTTCCTGGTTTGTCTTTCGGTGGGCGTCATGGTTTCGGGTGACTACGCGCAAAGTGTCTTAGAAGATGTCTTGGTCATGTTGCTCTTTGGTTTGAGCTTGCAATGGATGATGGCGCTGTCGGGTTGGGTCAGTTTTGGCCATGCCGCTTATTTTGGATTGGGCGCTTATGCCGCGGCCCTGAGCCACCTCCATTGGCAATTCAATTCACTGTTTGCCACCCTGTCTGGTGTGTCTGTTGCCGTCTTGGCAGCGGGTTTGATGGTGCGTTTGTTAAACAGAAGTTCAGGTGTGTATTTGGCCATGCTCTCTTTGGCATTTGCACAAGTGGTCTGGGCCAGTGCCAGCCAGTGGGTTGGCCTGACCGGTGGTGACAATGGCTTGATTGGCCTGACTTTTCTGGCAGACACGCCTAGATGGATTTTTCAAATCTGTTTGTTAACGCTTTGTTTGTTGTCAATGCTGGCATTCAAACGCCTTGTTCAATCGAGTTTTGGCGCAGCTTTGCAGGCGGGCAGGGATGCACCACAAAGAGCATTGGCCAGCGGCTTGCCTGTCGAAAAGCTCAATACCCAAATTTTCTTTCTGAGTGCCGGTTTAGCGGGATTGTCTGGTGCGCTTTGGGCCATCAGCAAGGGTGCTGTTTTTCCCTCGGCTGCATCGATCGCACAATCGGTCGACGCGCTCATGACAGTTCTGATGGGGGGTGTTCATCACTTGTGGGGTAGCCTGGCAGGCAGTGTCTTCTTGAAAGGCCTCGGCGCTGAAATGACCCGTCATTTTGAATATTGGCGAGGATTCTTGGGTGTGGTCATCATGTTACTGGTGGTATTCTCGCCGGAGGGAATTTTGGGGACGCGGTGGACAGCTCGCATGTTCCGTCAATCAGTCAATCAGGGGCAGGCATGAGTTCAGCTTTGCTTGTACACGATTTACACCAACACTATGGTGCGGTTCATGCCCTCAAAGGCGTCAGCTTTGAGGTGGCCGCAGGTGAATGTGTTGCTTTGATTGGCCCCAATGGCGCCGGTAAATCAAGCTGTTTTGCATGCTTGGCAGGTCAGCAACAAGCGAAGCAAGGAAAGGTTGTCTGGCGAGAGCAAAGTCTTCTTAAAGTGCCTGCTGAAGGTCGCCGTGCGTTGGGGGTTGCTCGAACATTTCAAGTCGCACAAGTTTTTGAAGCCTTGAGTGTGTTCCAAAATCTGCAGTTGGCCTTTAAAGCGGTATCGGGTGTTTCTATGTTCGACTCGCTTGATCAATGTGAATCGGACAAGGCAAGCAATTGGTTGATGCAAATGGGTTTGGACGATTTAAGCCCAGAGGCGCTGCATTCGCCAGCCATGAATTTGTCCTATGGTGCCAAGAAAAGATTGGAGCTTGCGGTGGCCATGGCTGGATTGCATGAACCTCGTTCAGGACTGTTGCTGCTGGATGAGCCAGCCGCTGGCTTATCGCCCACGGAACGTGCCGACATGATGCAGCGGGTCAAGTCATTGGCCAAGGCCGGTACCACCGTGCTTTACACAGAACACAACATGGATGCGGTTTTTGGGGTGGCTGACCGAGTCATGGTTTTGATGGAAGGCCGTTTGGTTGCTCAAGGCAAGCCCCAGGATGTTGCTACCAATGCCTTGGTTCGCGAGAGATATTTAGGCACCAGTTTGGATTCATTGGAGTTTTCGTCCCATGCTTGAAGTGCGCCAACTCAATGCCAGCTATGGGCAAGCGCAAGTCTTGTTCGATGTTTCATTGGAAGTGCCTTTGGGCAGTATGGTTCTCATCCAAGGATTGAACGGGGCGGGTAAGTCGACACTGCTGAAATCCATCATGGGCCTGATGGACAATGTGTCCGGTAGCATCTGTTGGCAGGGCAACGCGCTGGACAAGTTAGCGCCGCATGCTCGCTCACAAGTTGGGTTGGGTTATGTTCCAGAAGATCGCCGTTTGTTTGCAGCATTGACCGTGCGACAAAATTTGGAGATTGGGGTACCCAGTCGCAAGCCAGCTTCCAATGCGTTGTCAACCCAACTGCATCTCCAAGATGTATTGACGCTTTTCCCGACCCTTGGCGCTATGCTGGACCGACCCGCGTCACAAATGAGCGGCGGGGAGCAGCAAATGTTGGCCTTGGGCAGGACGCTCATGACGCAAGCAAACATGCTGTTACTCGATGAGCCGTGTGAAGGCATCGCACCGGTCCTGGTTCAGGCGATTGCCCAGGCGCTAGAAAAACTCAAGAAACAAGGTTTTACGCTGCTGATTGCGGAGCAGAATCAAATTCTCAGCGCCTTGGCTGATCAGGTTTTGCACATGGTCAGTGGTCATTTGACTGTTCATCAGCATGCATAGCGCTGAACCCCTCTGAAAACCAGAAAACATCTCGTTTATCCGTAGCTTGGGCGTGACGCAAAAGGCCATGCTTCACTTACACTGCAGGGTGTTCTTCTCAGGCCTTTTTTGCCATGATCATTACCAGTTTGCTGGACACAGACCTCTACAAGTTCACCATGATGCAGGTGGTGCTGCATCAGTTTCCAGGTGCGCAAGTCGAGTATCGTTTCAAATGCCGAAATCCAGGTGTCGATTTGGCGCCTTACGTCGATGAAATTCGAAGCGAAATTAAATCGCTTTGCAGTCTGCATTTCAAAGACGATGAACTCGCCTATTTGAGATCGTTGCGATTCATCAAAAGCGACTTTGTCGATTTTTTAGGCTTGTTCAAGCTGAATGAAAAATACATTCAAGTCACCCCCAATTTAACTGGCGAAATTGAAATCGTCATACAAGGTCCTTGGTTGCACACCATCTTGTTTGAAATTCCAGTACTGGCCATCGTCAACGAGGTGTATTTCAGAAACACCCAACGTTTACCCGATTTGATGGAAGGTCGTGCGCGACTGGATACCAAAATCAAACAACTGCAAACCGCAGATTTAAAGTCTCTGAAAATTGCAGATTACGGCACTCGCCGCAGATTTTCAAAGTATTGGCATGAAGAGGTTTTGCGGGTTTTAATTGGCAGATTGGGTGCAGGTTCAGCGGGTCAATTTGCTGGCACCAGCAATGTTTACTTTGCCTACATGTTGGGCCTCACACCGCTGGGCACCATGGCGCACGAGTATCTGCAAGCCAGTCAGGCTCTAGGGCCCAGGCTCAGAGACAGTCAAGTCTTTGCTTTTGAATCATGGGCCAAAGAGTACCGTGGCGACTTGGGCATTGCGTTAAGCGATGTCTATGGTTTCAACGCTTTCTTGCGCGACTTCGACATGTACTTTTGCAAGTTGTTTGACGGCGCGCGCCATGACAGCGGAGACCCCTTTGTTTGGGGTGAGCGCATGATTGCGCATTACCGTGCCAATCGCGTCGATCCTTTGACCAAAACTTTGATTTTCAGTGATGGCTTAACCGTGCCTCGCACCATTGAGTTGTTCCGTCAATTCAATGGCCGTTGCTTATTGGCTTTTGGCATTGGCACCAACCTGACCAATGATTTGGGCTATGAGCCATTGCAAATTGTGATCAAGATGACCCGCTGCAACGGTCAACCGGTCGCAAAACTTTCTGACACGCCCGGCAAAGGCATGTGTGACGATGAGAAGTATTTGGCTTATTTGGCGCAAGTGTTTGAGATTGCCCCCAACCCTGTTTAAGTCATTTTTTTCAATGACCCGGTCTATTTTTTCTTCAAGTAAAAATCTCATGAACCATAACTCTCGTCTCATCACCATTTGTATTCTGGGATTGATGTCTATGTTGCCTGGGGTGGCTTGTGCTGCTGAAATCAATGGCGCAGAACTCAGCCCTTTGTGGGGTATACCGTTTGCAGGTCTACTGCTTTCAATTGCACTGATGCCATTGCTTGTGCCTCAATTTTGGCATCACCATTTTGGCAAGGTCACACTGGTATGGGCGCTGGTATTTTTGTTGCCATTTGCGGCAATCTATGGTGCAGGCCTTGCAGGGGCCAACTTGATTCACGCTTTATTTGGGGAATACATCCCGTTCATTATTTTGTTAACGGCCTTGTTCACTGTATCGGGCGGTATTTTCATAAGAGGCAATTTGCATGGCAGTCCAGGGTTGAATACAAGCATCTTGGCCATCGGTGCTTTCTTGGCCAGCTTCATGGGCACCACTGGCGCTTCAATGCTCATGATCAGACCACTGATTCGAGCCAATGACAATCGCAAGCATGTGGCGCACGTGGTTGTATTTTTTATCTTCATTGTGGCCAATGCAGGTGGTTCGTTGACCCCTTTGGGAGATCCACCGTTGTTCTTAGGTTTTTTAAAAGGCGTTGATTTTTTCTGGACGGTTAAAACGCTCTTTCCTGAAACACTTTTCTTGGTCGGTTCTTTGCTGTTGATTTTCTTTTTGCTTGACTCGTGGTTTTATCACAAGCGAGAAGAATTGCTCCCTATGGACCCCACACCCGATTCGCGTCAAATTGGTTTTGATGGCAAGGTCAACTTTATATTGTTGGGTGGTGTGGTTTGTTTGGTCCTCATGAGCGGACTCTGGAAGTCTTCGGTTGTGTTTGACATCGCTGGCACTGAAGTGGCATTGCAAAGCGTATTTCGCGATATCGGCTTGATTGCCATTACGCTGTTGTCTCTCAAGCTCACGCCGACTCAGGTTCATGCAGACAATCAATTCAGCTGGGGACCCATCCAAGAAGTTGCCAAATTGTTTGCAGGTATTTTCTTGACCATCATTCCAGTCATTGCCATGTTAAAAGCTGGTGTCAATGGTCCTTTTGGCGCTGTGGTTGCAGCCGTCACACAACCGGATGGCAAGCCTGATGTCGTCATGTACTTTTGGATAACTGGCTTGTTAAGTTCTTTCTTAGACAATGCGCCTACTTACTTGGTGTTTTTCAACACCGCAGGGGGGGATGCTCAAGTTTTAATGACGACCATGGCCAGTACCTTGGCGGCCATTTCTGCTGGCGCCGTATTTATGGGCGCTAACAGCTACATTGGCAATGCACCCAATCTCATGGTGAAAGCCATTGCCGAAGATCGTGGTATCAAAATGCCCAGTTTCTTTGGGTACATGGCGTGGTCACTTTGCGTTCTCATTCCCTTGTTTGTCATCATGACTTTGATTTGGTTCCGCCCATGAAAAAACCTGCTATTTTGGTTGCTCGCGCCATTTTTCCACAAACATTGGCCCACTTATCCCAACATTTTGAAGTCGAAAGCAATCAGGCCGACGAGGTCTGGAACGCAGCCGAACTAACTCGACGGTTACAAGGCAAAGTGGGTGCGCTGACTACTGGAAGCGAGCGAATTGACAGCGCCGTATTGCAAGCCAACCCGCAATTGAAAATGGTGGCCAATATGGCTGTTGGCTTTAATAACTTCGATGTGCCTTCAATGACAGCTGCCGGTGTCTTGGCCAGCAACACACCCGATGTTTTGACTGAAACGACCGCAGACTTCGGCTTTGCCTTGTTGATGGCAACGGCCAGAAGAGTCAGTGAAAGCGAGCATTTTTTGCGCGCCGGAAAATGGACCAAATGGAGTTATGACATGTTTGCCGGTGCTGAGGTCAATGGCAGTACTTTGGGTATTTTGGGCATGGGACGCATTGGTCAAGGTATCGCACGCCGAGGTGCCTTTGGCTTTGGCATGAAGGTCATCTATCACAATCGCTCAAGACTGTCAGCGCAATTAGAGGCCGATTGCAAAGCCAGCTATGTGTCCAAAGAAGAGCTCTTGAAAACAGCAGACCATGTGATGCTGGTGGTCCCTTACAGTGCTGAGTCGCATCACACCATTGGCGCCAAAGAGTTGAATTTGATGAAGTCCACAGCCACCTTGATCAACATTGCGCGTGGCGGTATTGTGGACGACGCGGCCTTGGCCAAAGCCTTAGCCAGTCGACAAATTGCAGCAGCGGGCTTGGATGTGTTTGAAGGTGAACCTGCCGTCAATCCAGAATTGCTCAAGGTACCCAATGTCGTCCTGACGCCTCACATTGCCAGCGCAACTGTTCAAACAAGGTTGGCCATGGCGCAACTGGCGGCAGACAACTTGATTGCTTATTTCACTCAGGGTCGTGCGCTGACGCCCTTGAACGAACCTTTACCGAAGGCGTCCAGTTGATCGAAGTTTCGCTGTTTCAAATTGCGACTGTTTTCGCATTGTTGGGTGTTGCTCTGGCCGCACTCTTTTTAATGTCGCGACATTTGAAGTCCCAATCAGAAGATGACAATGCCAATTTCAATGCCATCGCGCAGTTGACGGTCAATCTGCAATCAGCCAATGAACGCCTAGAGCGTGAGTTGAGAAATGCCATCCATGAATCGGCCAGAGGCGGTCGACAAGAACTGGTTCAAACCTTGGGCACGTTTCAACAAAGTCTGGTCCAGCAAAGTGCTGAGGCAACCCGCACTCAAAACAGTCAAATGGACGCTTTTGCCCAACAGCTGGCGCTGCTCCAAAAAACATTGTCTGACACACTGACGCTCCAAGTGCAGCAATTGTCTGAGGCCAATGCCCGCCGTTTGTCTGAGATGCGCGGAACGCTTGAAACGCAGTTGGCACAATTGCAACAGAACAATGCCGCCAAGTTGGATGAGATGCGTCAAACGGTGGACGAAAAACTGCAAACAACACTGCAGGCTCGTTTGGGCGAGAGCTTTAAACAAGTGGCCGATCGTTTAGAGCAGGTGCACAAAGGCTTGGGCGAGATGAACACATTGGCTCAGGGTGTTGGTGACTTGAAGCACTTGCTGACCAATGTCAAAACCAGAGGCATGTTTGGAGAAGCACAATTGGCTTCTTTGCTTGAGCAGGTGATGGCACCCGATCAATATGCGGCACAACATGCGACACGACCTGGTAGCAAAAATCGAGTTGACTTTGCCATCAAATTGCCAGGTCGATCGGAAGACGGCCAGCCTGTTTGGTTGCCGATTGATGCCAAATTTCCAAACGAAGACTACGAGAGATTGCTTGAAGCGCAATCGAAAGCAGATCCAATTCAAGCCGAACTGTGCAGCAAAGCTTTGGAGGCGCGTGTGCGCTTAGAAGCCAAATCAATCGCAGAAAAATATGTCGAGCCGCCTTACACCACTGATTTCGCCATTTTGTTTTTGCCGACAGAAGGTTTGTATGCAGAAGTGTTGCGTCGGCCGGGCCTGATTGAATCTTTGCAGCGAGATTTCCGAGTCACGCTTGCAGGGCCAACCACGCTCATGGCCATGTTGAATTCTTTGCAAATGGGCTTTAGAACTTTGGCTTTGGAAAAACGCTCCAGCGAAGTTTGGCAAGTTTTGGGTGCTGTCAAAACTGAATTTGGCAAGTTTGGCGATGTTCTGGCCAAGGTGAAAGAGCAAACCCAATCTGTTCTAAATACCTTGGACAAAGCCCAAACTCGTAGCAACGTCATGCACCGTGCCTTGCGGCAAGTGGAGGCTCTGCCCGAAGGCCAAGTGCCTGGCCTTTTGCCAAGTGAGGCCGAAGCCAATGACGGTGAGGTTCAGTGAAGCGAGAACTGGCGCAACTGATCTCGGGTCAGATTTTTTTGCATGCCGCCATGACAGGCATGCGATTGGCCACACCCTTGCTGGCCCTTCAACAAGGTTACAGTGCCATGGCGGTAGGGGTGTTGCTGGCATTGTTTTCCCTCACGCAAGTTTTCATGGCCATTCCAGCGGGACGTTTTACGGACCGTCACGGCCTTCGCAAGCCCATCCAAATGAGTGTCGTCATTTCCATGGTTGGCGCACTTGCTGCTGTTTTCTTTCCAGTTTTTCCTGTGTTGTGTTTCGCGGCACTCACCACCGGTGCCGCTGCTGGATTCACGGTCATTGCTTTGCAGCGTCATGTCGGCCGCATGTCGAAAGATCCCAACCAACTGAAAGAAACTTTCAGTTGGTTGGCCATTGGGCCTTCTGTTTCAAATTTCATCGGCCCTTTCTTTGCGGG
>JBIKJX010000310.1:0-3063 GCA_044360785.1 Limnohabitans sp. | reverse complement strand
GCGTCATTTCTTCAATGCTTGAAAAAGCAGCCTAGGCCTTTCACACTTTTTATCCATTTAATTTCAAAGAACGCTATGCCCATCACGCCGCACGAAGCCTTGCAAAGAACCATTGAGCATCGTGAAATTTTTCACGATGAAATGCTGAAGATCATGCGCATGATCATGAATGGTGAAATGTCGCCGGTCATGACAGCGGCCTTCATTACCGGACTGCGCGTTAAAAAAGAAACCATCGGCGAAATCACGGCGGCTGCCCAGGTCATGCGTGAGTTTTCAAAGAAAGTTGTCATTCCCGACACGCGCAACTTGGTTGACATTGTGGGAACAGGAGGTGACGGTTCGCACACCTTCAACATCTCGACATGTTCCATGTTTGTTGCTGCTGCGGCCGGTGCAAAAACGGCCAAGCATGGTGGTCGAAGTGTCAGCAGCAAGTCGGGCAGTGCCGATGTGCTCGAGAGCCTCGGCGTCAACATCAACTTATCGCCAGAAAACATTGCACAGTGCGTGAATGATGTGGGCATCGGATTTATGTTTGCCCCCAACCATCATCCCGCGATGAAGAATGTGGCGCCTGTTCGCAAAGAGCTGGGTGTGAGAACGATCTTCAACATCTTGGGGCCTCTGACCAATCCTGCTGGCGCTCCCAATATTTTGATGGGTGTGTTTCATCCCGACTTGGTGGGCATTCAAATTCGCGCGCTGCAGCGATTGGGCGCAGAGCATGCCTTGGTGGTTTACGGCCGCGACGGTATGGACGAGGTGAGTTTGGGTGCGGCCACTTTGGTGGGCGAGCTCAAGGATGGCCACATTACCGAGTACGAAATTCATCCCGAAGACTTTGGCATGGCCATGGTCAGCAATCGAGCCTTGCGTGTCGAAACACCCGAAGAATCTCAAGCGGTTTTGCGCGGTGTTCTAGACAACCAAGCTGGCGCTGCGCGTGACATCGTGATTTTGAACGCGGGTGCTGCTTTGTATGCGGCCAATGTGGCTTCGACCATCAAGGAAGGCATCGCATTGGCACGAAAAGCCATTGAATCGGGGGCAGCCAAACAAAAATTAGCGCAGTTTGTTGCCTTCACCCAAAAAGCAGGCGGTGCCGCATGAGCGATATTCTGAAAAAAATTGTGGCGGTCAAACACGAAGAAATCGCACTGGCCGCCCAAAAGAAATCTTTGGCGATGGTGCGTGCTGATGCAGAAAGTCGTGTATTGACCCGCGACTTTGTGGGTGCTATTGAACACAAGATCCAGCAAGGTCAAGCGGCCGTCATTGCAGAAATTAAAAAAGCCAGCCCCTCGAAAGGCGTCTTGCGAGCAGACTTCATTCCTGCCGACATTGCGCAAAGCTATGCAGAACATGGCGCAGCTTGTTTGTCAGTTCTGACTGACGCGCAGTTTTTTCAAGGCAGCGTCGACTATCTCAAGCAAGCCAGGGCCAGCTGCGATTTGCCCGTGCTGCGCAAAGATTTCATGGTGGACGCCTACCAAGTCTATGAAGCGCGGGCCATGGGGGCCGATTGCATTTTGCTCATTGCGGCTTGTTTAGACGATGCACAAATGAAAGACCTCGAAGCCATCGCCCGAGGCTTGGACATGGCGGTGTTGGTCGAGGTTCACGATGCCGAAGAATTAAACCGAGCCTTGAAACTCAAGACGCCTTTGGTGGGCATCAACAATCGAAACCTTCGCACCTTCGAAGTCTCGTTGGACACCACCCTTGGCATGCTGAAGGATGTGCCATCAGACCGCATCTTGGTCACTGAAAGCGGCATTCTGACGCCCCAAGATGTTCAAAAAATGCGCGATGCCAAGGTCAATTCATTTTTGGTCGGTGAGGCGTTTATGCGTGCCCCCGATCCAGGCCAAGCCTTGGCCGATCTCTTTCATTGACGGGGCGATTTGGCATGAAGTCTGGCCAGGCCGATTTGTTTGCGCAAGCCAGTGGTGGTAATCACTTGCCGAACAAGCCGGCCAATCAATTGCAAATCACGGACTGGCCATCTCGTTTGGACGATCTGTCTAAACCCTGGCTGGACATCCTGAATGACTTTTGGGCAGGCCCCGTTGGCCTCAGCCTGGATCAAAAAATCAGAGGTCAACTGGGTGAGGGTCGGGTGATTTATCCCGACACACCTTACCGCGCCCTGTCCTTAACCCCTTTCGAGCAAGTCAGGGTGTTGATTCTTGGCCAAGACCCCTACCATGGTCCTGGTCAGGCGGAGGGCTTGGCCTTTTCAGTGGGCACTGGGCAAAAAATCCCGCCCAGTTTGCGCAATATTTTCAAAGAAGTTCAGCGGGACTTGGGGGGCATGAGTCCTGTAGGGCCTGCCGCCGGCAGCCTAGAGCGGTGGGCCCATCAAGGTGTTTTGATGCTCAACACAGCACTGACTGTGGAGGACTCGTTGCCTGCCAGTCATAGTGGTTGGGGTTGGGAAGTACTTACTGACAAAATAATATCAGCCTTGGCGCAACGTCCCACACCCTGCGCATTTTTGTTATGGGGTGCCCATGCTCAAACCAAGGCCGGCCTGATTGAGTGTGCGACAACCGCCCAAACGCATTTGGTTCTAAAGGCCAATCACCCGTCGCCTTTGTCGGCTGCCAGACCACCCGTGCCATTTTTGGGATGTGGCCACTTTGGTCAAGTGAACCGCTGGTTGCAGGCCGCAAAACAAAAGCCCATCGATTGGTAAATTTCCTGGCTTGGCTTGCGGGGCCCTTTAAAAAAGTGGCATAATCCCAGATTCGCTGAGGAGGGGTGCCCGAGTGGCTAAAGGGGGCAGACTGTAAATCTGTTGGCTTACGCCTACACTGGTTCGAATCCAGTCTCCTCCACCAGCAAAACTTTTCTTGTCAAAAATAAAGAGCGTTTGGAATCAGAAGAACGCATCGGGGTGGTTGTCATTCGCTTGACTTCTTTTGCCACGATGATGTGCCTGACTCTGCTGCATGTACATGCGGGAGTAGTTCAATGGTAGAACCCTAGCCTTCCAAGCTAATGACGCGGGTTCGATTCCCGTCTCCCGCTCCAGTTTGAGACAAGATGGTGCAGATT
>JBIKJX010000309.1:0-3083 GCA_044360785.1 Limnohabitans sp. | reverse complement strand
GCCTCGCTGGGTGTTGTTAATGCTGTGTCTGGCTTACATTCTTCCGGGTTTTGTAGGACGCACCCCTTGGAAAGCAGACGACATGGAAGCCTTTGGTTTCATGTTGCATTTGGCGCAGGCCTATGGGCCCGAAACCGTCTCTTGGTTAAAGCCCACACTCCTTCAACAACAAGACGCTCATTCAGCGCTTCTGCCCTACTGGCTAGGCGCTTGGGCCATCCAGCTTGCGCCGCAAGGTGTCCCACTTGATGCCGCTGCACACCTTCCTTTCATGGGCTTGTTGGCCTTGACCTTGGCGGCAACTTGGTACGGCGTTTACGCGCTGGCCCGGAGCCCAGCTGCACAACCTGTGACGTTTGCGTTTGGCGGCGAAGCCAAACCTGCAGACTATGCCCGAGCCATTGCAGATGGAGGATTACTGGCCTTGTTGGCTTGCTTGGGTTTGGCCAGACTGTCCCATGAAGCCACACCGGCACTGGCGCAGTTGTCATTTTCATCGCTGCTTTTTTACGCCTTGGCCAGCTTAAGTCGAAATCGCCTGATCGCTTTGGCTTGTGCATTGATGGGCATCTTTGGCATGGCGCTTTCAGGTGCACCGGCACTGGCACTCATTTTGGGTGCGGGGGGTGCTTTGATCATGGCAATGGACGCGCATCAACCCTTTTCCTTGAGAGTGCGCCGCGTTGATGTTGCATGGGTTCTTCTCATTTGTTTGGCCAGTGCCGCTGTGGTGACTGCATTGGGACTTTGGCAATGGCGTATCTCGAGCGAGCACTTGCTTGAATTCAAGTCAATGACACGCCTGCTACTTTGGTTCACTTGGCCAGCTTGGCCACTGGCAATTTGGACCTTGTGGCGTTGGCGTTACCAACTCAAACAACTTCTGGCCAATCCCCATTTGTCATTGCCATTGTGGTTCGTGGTGGTGATCGTCTTAAGTACTTGGCTCTCGGGCATGAGTGACAGATCATTGTTGTTGGCGTTGCCAGCCATGGCCACACTGGCGGCCTTTGCGTTGCCGACCCTTCAAAGGAGCGTGAGTGCTTTTCTAGATTGGTTCACGTTGCTTTTCTTCAGCGCAGGCGCACTCATCATTTGGATCGTTTGGCTGTCGCTGCACACAGGCCTCCCCGCCCAACCTGCCATCAATGTCAGCCGACTTGCACCAGGCTTTGAGCCACAGTTTTCAGCCACGACTTTTTGCATTGCATTGTTAGGCACATTGGCATGGGCAAGCTTGGTGAAGTGGCGCGCCGGCCGCCATCAATCGGTTTTATGGAAGAGCTTGGCCTTGCCCGCAGGTGGTGCAACTTTGTGCTGGTTGTTGATCATGACACTCTGGTTACCCCTGCTTGATTTCGGCAGAAGCTACGCACCTTTGGTGGTCAAAGTCAGAAGCATGATGGGCGACACACAATGCGTGCATTTTTATGGCCTCACAAGGGCACAAGGCGCTGCTTTTGAATTTCATGGTCAACTTCATTTGAAGCCTGTACCCAACACCCTCGCCATGAAAGTCTCTCAGCCATCTGAATGCCACTGGTTGATTGTGGACACACAGTCGATGAACGCCTTGGCCAAAGAGGTAGACCTTTCGAGTTGGACTCAGCATGCCACCGTGCGTCGCCCAACAGACAATAACGAAGACATTGTTTTGTTTAGAAAATCTGCGGCCGTGCGCCCATCTACTCAATAAAGATTCGGCCTTGAATGTTTGAAGCACGAACCATCCTCCGCCATGCCTCAACGGTTTTGGTAGGGCAATTGGCCGTGATGGCTTTTGGCATCGCCGATACCGTCATTGCAGGTCGGTATGACGCCTCTGCCTTGGCAGCGTTGTCTGTCGGGTCGTCCATTTACATCAGCATCTATGTGGCCTTGAACGGTTTGATGCATGCACTGTTGCCGGTTTGGTCAGAGCTACGAGGCGCAGGACAACAAAAAGCACTGGGGAGGTCTGTGCGACAGGCCTTGTATTTGTGCGCATCGGTCAGCTTGGTCGGCACCTTGGCGTTGCTGTACCCAGACCCTTGGTTAGAGTACACAAAAGTCCCCCCTGAACTGCAGGCAGATGTTCGGGCGTATTTGCAAATTTTGGCTGTTGCAGTGGGCCCCTCCTTGCTGTTTAGGATGTACGCCACATTGAACCAAAGTTTAGGGAAACCGATGTGGGTCACTGGGCTTCAAATTGCGGCTTTAGGTCTGAAGATTCCGCTCTCCATCGCCTTGACTTTGGGTTTCTGGGATTTTCCAGCACTTGGGGTTGTGGGGTGTGCCTGGGCGACCTTGATTGTGAATGTATGGTTAATGGGCATGGGCATTTTTTATGTGCGTTATCTGCCGCTTTATGCCGACTTTCAAATTTGGAAGCAGATGGAGCCGCCCGATTGGGCCACCCTGAAACAGTTTTTGAAGTTGGGCGTGCCTTCGGCCTTGTCCTTGATGGTGGAAGTGACCGCTTTCACCATGATGGCCTTGTTCATTTCCAGGCAAGGTGTCGTGGCTGCAGCCAGTCATCAAATTGCCACCAGTTTGGCCACTGTGTTGTACATGGTGCCTTTGTCTTTAGGTATTGCCTGTAGTGCGCGGGTTGGCTATTGGATGGGGGCAAATCAAGCGCGCCATGCCGAACAAGCCGCCCATACTGGGCTTCAATTGGCCTTGGTTTTGGCGCTCATTTGTAGTGCTACTTTGGCCTTTTTCAATCAAACATTGGCAGCGCTTTTTTCAACCGATGCAGCGGTTGTCATGGGCGCTTCAGCGGTTCTAGCTTGGGTGGCTTTCTATCATTTGATGGACGCCATGCAAGCAGTCAGCGTCTTTATTTTGAGGTGCTACAGAATGACTTTCTTGCCTTTGGTCATTTACTGTTTCATGCTTTGGGGTGTGGGTTTATACGGCGCCTATGTTTTAGCGTACGAGGGTTTTGCAGGTTGGCCCGCCAAGCCTGAAGTGATTACTTTTTGGGCCACTAGCAGTTTTGCTTTAGGACTTGTCAGCGTAGCGTTTGTCACACTGGTGTTGTGGTCAGCCAAACAACGAAGAGTTGAGATGGCAGATTCCACCAGCCCTTAAAATGTGTC
>JBIKJX010000030.1:0-11410 GCA_044360785.1 Limnohabitans sp. | reverse complement strand
AAAAGCAAATAGCTATCAGGCTAGATCCAGAAGTAATTGAAGCCTTTCAAAAAGAAGGCCCTGGATGGCAAACACGCATGAACAATGCACTGAAGGAATGGTTGCAACAGCGTGATCATTAATCACTACTGCAAGGGGTCACTATTGCGGTTTCTAAAAATCTAGCTCAAGACATGCGCATGAATCGTTGGGTATCGGCAAAGCTTGCTGCTAAGTTGATTTAAAGCGCTAAGCAATCAGGTCGCGAAAAACCAAGGCCAAAAAGACGATAACGCCCACAACCACTTCATTACGGTACTTTTGAAAAAGTGCTTTTAGGTTGGTCATCAATATTTGGGATCTGGTCAATAAATGGAAGCAGATGTAATTTAACTTCCACTCGCTGAAAAAACAATTGGGGTCAGAGCACAATTAATTTTTCTCAGTCGAAGATAGCTGGACGAGAAAGCAATTAATTGTGATCTGACCCCAATTGATGACCCATTGAATCACCCCAATGATTTGGCTAGGCGCGAGGCCAAGCCAGGGAGAGTCAAGCAATTACTTGGCAGCGGGTGCAGCTGGGGCTGACGCGGGGGCGGCAGGGGCTTCTGCTGGTGCAGCAGCTGGTGTCGCCGCAGCAGGGGCAGGGGCAGGTGCATGAACGGCGTCAGCGCCGTGCTTTTCACCAGACATGTCAATGTTGTCGCCGCCCTTTGAAATAACAAACAAAGCCAAGCCGGCAAAAATAGCAAATCCAACAGCAATTTTCCACATAGTTTTCTCCAAAAATAAATATCGTTGAATGAGATCAGTTTTTAAATGGGGTCAGATCAACATTAATTTCCAATCAAGGGTGACAAAGTTATGGGGGGCTGACGATTTCTGGTACCCCAGTATGAGGAAGCCCCCACTGGCCTTGACACCCTTTAATTGGAAATTAATGTTGATCTGACCCCATTTAAAAACTGACCTCAATTAAAAAAAAGCCCTCCAAGAGGAGGGCTTGAATGTAGCACCGAGAAGGTCTCGGATTGCTTACAAATTAGTCGTTGGCGTAAATGTCAACGTCTTTGGTTTCCTTGATGAACAAGCCACCAATGACCACGGTAGCGCCAGCAATGATGATGGGGTACCAGAGACCGTTGTACATGTTACCTGTCTGCGCCACGATCGCAAAAGCGGTTGTAGGCATCAGACCACCGAACCAACCGTTACCGATGTGGTAAGGCAAGGACATGGAGGTGTAACGAATGCGTGTTGGGAACATTTCAACCAGCATGGCTGCAATAGGACCGTACACCATCGTCACCAAGATCACCAAGTAAGTCAGGATGATGACCACTGTGACTTTGTCGAACTTGGCCATGTCTGCTTTTGCAGGATAGTTGGCGGCTTTCAAAGCAGCGCCCAAGTTAGTAGACAACAATGTTGCACCAGCTGTCTTTTCGTTGCTCAAATCTTTGACAGATTTAGTAGCAGCTTCAATGGCTTTTGCATCTTTGGTTTCTGCAGCGTTCAAAGCAGCCAATTTCTCTTCGGCCTTGGCCTTGGCAGCAGCGATGTCTTCAGCAGAGTACTTGACATTCACAACTGTCTCACCCACCTTGATCACAGCGGGGGTGCCAGCTGGCGCCACGATGTTTTCATAGGAAACAGACGCACTGGCCAAACGTTGCTTGGCAATGTCGCAAGAAGAAGTGAACTTTTTAGTGCCTGTTGGGTTGAACTGGAATGAACATTCAGCAGGATCGGCTGTCACAGTCACCTTAGAGGCCTGCTGAGCAGCGTGCAAGTCAGGGTTAGCAGCTTTTGTGAGCGCTTCGAAGACTGGGAAGTAGGTCACAACAGCCAACAAGCAACCCGCCAAGATCAAAGGCTTACGGCCAATCTTGTCGGAGAGCGTACCGAAAACAACGAAGAAAGGCGTACCAATGATCAAGGAGATCGCCACCATGATGTTGGCAGTTGGACCATCCACTTTCAACGCTTGTGTCAAGAAGAACAAGGCGTAGAACTGGCCAGAGTACCAAACCACGGCTTGACCCATGACCAAACCGAACAAAGCCAAGATCACAATCTTCAAGTTTTTCCACTGACCGAAAGACTCGGACAAAGGTGACTTAGACGTTTTGCCTTCTGACTTCATTTTGACGAAAGCAGGTGACTCGTTCATGCTCAAACGGATGTAAACCGAAACGGCCAACAACAGAATGGAAACGAGGAACGGAACGCGCCAGCCCCAATCGGCAAAGGCTTCTTCGCCAACGATGGTTCGTGTGCCCAAAATAACCATCAAGGACAAGAACAAGCCCAGTGTGGCTGTGGTTTGAATCCAAGCAGTGTAAGCACCACGTTTGCCCATAGGCGCGTGCTCGGCCACATACGTAGCAGCACCACCGTACTCACCACCCAAAGCCAAGCCTTGCAACAAGCGCAAGACGATCAAGATGACAGGAGCGGCAACGCCAATGCTGGCGTAGTTAGGCAAGATACCCACGATGAACGTGGACACACCCATGATCAAGATGGTGACCAAGAAGGTGTACTTGCGACCAATCATGTCGCCCAAACGGCCAAAGAAAATGGCGCCGAAAGGACGGACGATGAAACCGGCGGCAAATGCCAACAGCGCGAAAATGAAGGCAGAACCTTCATCCAAACCGCTGAAGAATTGTTTCGCAATAATTGCGGCGAGTGAACCGTACAAGTAAAAGTCATACCACTCGAATACGGTGCCCAGCGACGAAGCGAAGATAACCTTCTTCTCTTCTGCCGACATTGGGCGGGGTTCAGTTGTAGCCATAAGCTGTCTCCAAAAAATAGCCTTCGACACGAAGGCTTGGGGGCGATTCTTGGTGAAGGCTCTGACCTCCCTCTGACACGAAACCAACACGGGCTGACAGACTGGGGGGAAACCCTTGATATTTATTTTACAATATGAAATAAACGGGAATTAATGGCAGCAGGCAGGGTAAGCCCCTAGTTTGCGAATGCAACACATAATTGCCAAATGGCTTCATCCATCACGCAAGCTGAGTTTGAATCGCGCGTCAAACGACTGCGCTGGGGCTTGCTGTTTGTATGGGCCAGCGTGACGTTTTGCGTGGCGTTTTTTCCGCGCAGCATCAGCGCTATTTTTTTAAATTGGCCCGTCAGCTTTTGGATGGCTGCTCAAGGTTCCGTGTTGATCTTTCTGATCATTACCTGGGTTTATGCCTTGTTGGTCAACCGGTGGGAACGACAGGTTCAAAGCGACTAGGTGGTTCGCCTAACACCCACTGGTAACTGGCCTACATCACGCCAATCAGAAGACTGAAACCAAGCATCACCTTCTAGGTAAGCGCGCAGCATGGGCAAGGCGTCTTGTCCCCAAAACACTTGGCCATCAACCACCATGCTGGGCACACCAAACAAGCCTAAGTCGATGGCCGCTTGTGTTTGCTGCTGAAGTTTTTGCTTCACTTCTGGTGCTTGAATGTCGATTTGAAAATTTGGCTGAGACTGCTGCATCCACTGCGTGAGATGTGTTTGCAACTCGGCCATTCTGTTGGCATCGGCGGCTTCCAATCCACTGCACCACACGTGCTTGAAAATAGCCTCAACCACCTCACGCGTAGGCTCGCCATTGGGCGACGTGGCCACGGCCATGCGTTGCAGCGCCAATGAATTGAAGGGATGCGATGCGGGCATTTGCAACACAGTGCCTTGTTGCTTGGCCAACCACATCACCTGACGGTAAGTCCAATCGCGTTTGCCTGGTAGCTCTGCGGGCCCTAACTGGCCATGGTGCTTCAGCATGGCGCCAAACACCACGGGGTGATAGTGCACGCGGTGCGCGATGCCTTCTAATGTGGATGGCAAAGCCTTGAAAGCCAACCACGCATAAGGCGAGATGACATCGAAATAGAAATGAATGTCGCGCATGCCAGCTTATGAATTGCCAAGCGCTTTTTCGCATCGCACCTGAATGCGTTGCCAAACTTCTCGCTGCTGCGCACTTGGCAATTGCCCCCACACCGCAACTTCTTCCAGCGTGCGAAGACAGCCTTCGCACAAACCGGAGTTGGGATTGATGACACAAACAGAGATACACGGTGATGGCACATGCACCGAGTCCAATGCCAACACTTGTTGGGCACGGTCTTTGAGTCGGGTGATGGCGCTCATGGTTGCATACTTTAAAAAACTAAGCCTGCCGCTTGTTCAAAATGGCCGTCGCCACGCGCGAGTTAGATTTGCGCTGCAAAAACTCGCTGATAAACGCACCAGCATCCACCAACTTTTCTAAGTCAATGCCGGTTTCTATGCCCATGCCGTGCAGCATGTACACCACGTCTTCGGTGGCCACATTGCCGGTAGCACCTTTGGCATAAGGGCAACCGCCCAAGCCGGCCACAGAGGCGTCGTATTGCCACACACCCATTTCTAAAGATGCCAAGGTGTTGGCCAAGGCTTGACCATAGGTGTCATGAAAATGCCCCGACACATCGTCAAGGTCGTAATGTTTTAAAGCGGCTTCCATGGCGGCTTGAACTTTTTTGGGCGTGCCCACACCAATGGTGTCGGCCACGCCAATGTGCTGCACACCAATGCCCTTCATGAGTTTGGCCAAGCGCTCTACGCTGGCAGGCGCAACGTCGCCTTCATAAGGACAACCCACCACACAGGACATGGCACCGCGCACAAAAATACCCGCTTGGCGCGCCGCCTCAACCACGGGTGCAAAACGCTGAATACTTTCTTCGATGCTGCAATTGATGTTCTTGTGGCTGAAGGCTTCACTGGCAGCCGCAAACACCACAATTTCATCGGGCTTGCTTTGCAGCGCAGCTTGAAAGCCTTGCATGTTGGGGGTGAGTACGGAATAACGCACGCCGGCTTTTCTTTGAACACCGGCCATGACTTGGGCGTTGTCGGCCATTTGCGGCACCCACTTGGGGCTGACAAAACTGGTGACTTCAATGTCGGTCAGGCCTGCCTCTTGCAGGCGATGCACCAACTCAATTTTGACGGCCGCAGGCACTGTCTGCTTTTCATTTTGCAGACCATCGCGTGGCCCCACATCAACCAATTTAACGCGTGAAGGAATAGTCATGATGGGACTCTAACGAATTTAGAAAGTTGATGCACAAACATGGTTTTTAAGGTCACCGCTTGCACGATGTGCCATGCAAGAAGACCGGGTCAATAACCACGCTCACGGCTCACACGGCCTTCAATGGGCTGGCCGGCATAGATTGCTTTGATTTTGCTGGCAATTTGCGCAACGCTTTCTTCGCGCAATGTTCTGGCCGAGGCATGGGGTGTGACTGTAATTTTGGGATGCTGCCAAAAAGGATGGTCTTGCGGCAAAGGCTCCACCCTGAACACATCCAACGTAGCGCCCGCCATGTGACCTTCTGCTAACAGCGCCAGTAAATCTTCCTCAACCAAATGATGGCCACGTGCCACATTGATCAAATAGGCACCGGGCTGCAATTGGGACAAGTGAGCGCGGTTCAAAATATTTTCAGTCTCTGCCGTTAAGGGCAACAAATTGACCAACACACGCGTGGCCTTCAAAAAGTTGGGCAACTGTTCAAGGCCAGAATAACTTTGCACGTCCTTTATTTCTTTGGGCGTTCGGCTCCAAACATTGACAGGAAATTCAAACTGCTTCAAAGCTGCAGCCACTCGGCTTCCAAGAACACCCGCGCCCAAAATACCCACCGCAAAATCTGCGCGCACTAAAGGCTTTTTGAAGGACCATCGCTTGTCAGCCGCATCTTGTGCGTAGCTTGCGAATTCTCGGAAATAAGCAATGACCGCATGGCAGACATACTCGGCCATTTGCACCGACATGCCAGCGTCGTTCAGGCGCACCACGTTCAATGCTTCAGGCAGTTTGAGCTTGAGCAAACCATCCACACCCGCGCCAATACTGAACAAATTTTGCAATTGCGTTTGTTCATCAATGAAGGCCTGCGGCGGCGCCCACACAACTGCATGGTCGGCCAATTTGGGGGCTTGACCTGGCGCTGCGGCCTGCCACTCCCAAATGTCAACGCCAGGCAATGCTTGACGAAACCCTTCTAACCAAGGCGCTGCAACAGCGTGTGTGCAACAAAAAACAATTTTCATGAATGTTCCAACTTGAGCAGCTCGGCACCCTCTGCAATTTGATCGCCTGGTGCATACAGCAGCTCTTTCACTTCGCCGTCCTTGGGCGCAACAATGGTGTGTTCCATTTTCATGGCTTCCATGACGGCCAAGCTTTGACCCGCCTTGACCTTGTCGCCCACCTTGACGGCAAACGATACCACCTTGCCAGGCATGGGCGCGGTTAAGCCGCCCTTCTCGTCTTGCGCACCTTCAGCATGCGCCAGCGGATTGATCAAGCGAATGCGGCTTGCACCTTGCGATGTAAACACATGCGCCAGTTCGGCAGGCTGGCCAGGCTTGCCCCATTGCATGACCACTTGGCTGGTGACACGTTGGCCTTGCCATGTGACGTTGAGGGTTGCTGACTTTTCTGCAGCGCCTTTGTCTGCCACAGAAAATTCAAACGCATCGGCATCCGTTTGAGCTCCGGGTCCTGCCGCATCGCCCCATGTCAAATGCATGCGTCCGCCGTGTTCATAGCGAAGCCAAACCACAGCGTGTTCACCCGCAAACTCCAATGGAAACCGGCGCACGGTTTCGGCATGCGATTGCCAACCATCGCTTTTGCTAAACGGATCGTTGCCTTGTTGAATGTTTTCTTGATGCAGCGTATGGGCGACTACTGCAGCAGTAGCCACATTCAAACCCAACTTTTCTTGGTTGAACAAAACAGCCGCTTCACGTGGAATGAGAGCGGTGTCTAAACGAGCGTTCGCAAACGAAGGGCTGTGCACCACATGTCTTAAAAACTGGACGTTGGTAGACAAACCCACCACTTGCGTTTGCGCCAGTGCTTGGTCCAGTAAGGCCAAGGCTTGCTCACGCGTGTCGCCATGCACAATGAGTTTGGCCACCATGGAATCGTAGAACGGGCTGATGGTGTCGCCTGTGCGTACACCATCGTCAAAGCGCACGGTGCCGCGTTCAAACGCTGTGTGCGCAGGCTTGTTGTAAACCTGCAGATGGCCCGTTGCAGGTAAGAAATTATTGTCTGGTGTTTCGGCGCAAATGCGCGCTTCGATGGCATGGCCCGTTAATTTGATTTGTTCTTGACGAAGGGGCAAGGGCTCGCCGCTGGCCACACGCAATTGCCACTCCACCAAATCCAGTCCTGTCACAGCTTCTGTCACAGGGTGCTCTACTTGCAAGCGTGTGTTCATTTCCATGAAGAAAAAATTCATGTCGACTTGGCCCGTTGTGGGGTTATCGCGCTGCTCCACAATGAATTCCACTGTGCCTGCGCCCACATAATTTACAGCGCGTGCTGCGGCCACTGCGGCCTCGCCCATTTGTTGTCGCAGTGCGGCTGTCATGCCGGGCGCAGGTGCTTCTTCCAAGACCTTTTGGTGACGGCGTTGCACAGAACAATCGCGCTCCATCAGGTAAACGCAATGGCCTTGCTTGTCGCCAAACACTTGAATTTCAATGTGGCGCGGACGCTGTACATATTTTTCAATGAGCACCGCTTGATCGCCAAAACTGTTTTGCGCTTCACGTTGGCAAGAGGCCAAGGCCTCTGCAAAGTCTTCGGATTTTTCGACAGCGCGCATGCCTTTGCCACCACCGCCAGCACTGGCTTTGATGAGCACGGGGTAGCCTATGCGATCGGCTTCGCGTTTTAACAAGTTAGGGTTTTGATCGGCACCGTGATAGCCCGGCACCAAAGGCACGCCGGCTTTTTCCATGAGTTGCTTAGATTCAGCTTTCAAGCCCATGGCTTGAATGGCCGATGCGGGTGGGCCAATGAACACCAAGTCTGCTTGGGCACATGCTTCGGCAAAGGCTTCGTTTTCACTCAAGAAACCATAGCCTGGGTGAATGGCTTCTGCGCCTGTGGCCTTGGCCGCTTCAATGATGGCTTCCCATCGCAGGTAGCTGTCTTTGGGGGCTGAGCCGCCCACATGAATGGCTTCATCGCAAGCGGCCACGTGTTTGGCTTGAGCGTCTGCATCCGAATAAACGGCCACCGTTTGAATGCCCATGCGTTTGGCTGTGGCTGCGACTCGGCATGCAATTTCGCCGCGGTTGGCAATGAGGATTTTTTTGAACATGATCAGCCTGATTTTTTTAATTCGTTATGGTCCACTGCGCGGGGCGTTTTTGCAAAAAGGCCTGCAAGCCTTCTTGGCCTTCTGCGCTAGCCCGAATGTCTGCAATGCGTCTTGCCGTTTCTTGGCGCAATGCTTGGTCAATGGTTTTGTCGGTGACGTCTTGCACCATACGTTTGCAAGCGCGCAAGGCTTGCGGGCCGTTGCCGCACAAGGTGTTCACAATCTCGGCCACTTTGGCATCCAAGTTGTCGGGGGTGCAAAGTTCGTGCACCATACCCATGGCGTGTGCTTGGGCTGCAGAAAATCTTTCTGCCGTCACCATATAACGCTTAGCTGCTTGCGCACCCATGGCTCGCACCACATACGGGCTGATGGTGCCAGGCAACAAACCCAAGCGGGCTTCAGACAAACAAAACGTGACGTTGTCGGATGCCAGCAGCACATCGCACACAGAGGCCAAGCCCATGCCGCCGGCATAGCAATCGCCATGCACCCGACCCACGATGGGCACGGGACATTGGTCGAGGGTCCACAACATGTCGGCCAGCTTCTGGGCATCGTCACGGTTCTCTTCCCAGTTGTAGTCCGACATGGCGCGCATCCAATTTAAATCGGCACCCGCGCAAAAGGCTTTGCCATGCGCACCCAACACAATGGCTCGCAAATCTGGGTCTTGTCCCAATTGTTGGAAGACCTCGGTCAGTTCGGCAATGACCGCATCGTTGAAGGCGTTTCGGACATCGGGTCGGTTGAGCCAGACCTCGGCCACCCACTTGGAGGGGCGACGAATGTCCAATGTTGGCGCGTGGTTTGTCATGTTCAAACTTTCTAAACGAGGGGTGAGCCCATCACATCCGGAACAGGCCGAACTTGGTGTCTTCGATGGGCGCATTCAATGATGCCGACAAACCCAGTGCCAAAACGCGACGCGTATCGGCGGGGTCGATGATGCCGTCGTCCCACAAACGCGCACTGGCATAGTAGGGGTGCGACTGGCTGCCAAATTGGTCCAAGATAGGTTGCTTGAAAACCGCTTCCTCTTCGGCACTCCAAGTGCCACCGCGCGCTTCAATGCCATCGCGCTTCACCGTGGCCAACACACCGGCCGCTTGCTCGCCACCCATCACGCAAATTCGCGCGTTGGGCCACATCCACAAGAAGCGTGGGCTGAATGCGCGGCCACACATGCCGTAGTTGCCTGCGCCAAAACTGCCGCCAATGATGATGGTGAATTTGGGCACCTTGGCGGTGGCCACGGCCGTCACCATCTTCGCGCCGTTGCGCGCAATGCCTTCGTTTTCGTATTTGCGGCCCACCATAAAGCCCGTGATGTTTTGCAAAAATACCAAGGGCACTTTGCGTTGGCAACACAACTCAATGAAATGCGCGCCCTTGAGTGCAGACTCAGAAAACAAAATGCCGTTGTTGGCAATGATGCCCACAGGCATGCCTTCAATGTGCGCAAAGCCACAGACCAAGGTGGGGCCAAAACGCGCTTTGAATTCTGCAAACTCGCTGCCATCCACAATGCGTGCAATGATTTCGCGCACATCAAAAGGCTTGCGGCTGTCGGCCGGTATCACGCCATATATTTCTTTGCTGTCATACAAAGGGGCGGCCGGTTCGCGGAGTTGCAATTCAATGGTCTTCTTGCGGTTGAGCGCACCAACGGCTTGACGTGCCAAGGCCAATGCATGGGCATCGTTTTGTGCCAAATGATCGGCCACGCCTGACAAACGCGTGTGCACATCACCACCGCCCAAGTCTTCAGCGCTGACCACTTCACCTGTGGCCGCTTTGACCAAAGGTGGGCCACCCAAAAAGATGGTGCCTTGGTTTTTGACAATGATGGCTTCATCGCTCATGGCGGGCACATAAGCACCACCTGCCGTGCAACTGCCCATGACCACCGCAATTTGTGGAATGCCCAAGGCACTCATATTGGCTTGGTTGTAAAAGATGCGGCCAAAGTGTTCGCGATCAGGAAAGACTTCGTCTTGGTTGGGCAAATTGGCGCCGCCAGAGTCCACCAAATAAATACAGGGCAAGTTGTTTTGCTGCGCCACCTCTTGCGCGCGCAAATGTTTTTTGACCGTCATGGGGTAGTAGGTACCGCCCTTGACGGTGGCGTCGTTGCACACAATCATGCAGTCCACGCCATTGACGCGGCCAATGCCCGCAATCATGCCGGCGCAGGGCGCGTCTTCAATGCCATCTTTGTTGAGGTACATGGCGTGTGCGGCCAAAGGCGCCAGCTCTAAGAAGGGGGTGCCAGGGTCAAGCAGCATTTGCACGCGCTCACGCGGCGGCAACTTGCCACGGGCCACGTGTTTGGCGCGTGCTTTGTCGCCGCCACCGGCCGCAGACTTTTTAAGTTGTAAGCGAAGGTCGTCAACGGCGGCCTGCAAGGCTGCGGCATTGGCCAAGAAATCCGCTGAGCGGTTGTTGAGCTGGGTTTGTAGCACCGACATGTTTGAAATCTCCTGATGCGCAAGGATAGACCTAGGGCGCTTTGAGCGGGAAACTCAGAGGTTGCAAATTGCGCCAAAAATGACGCAGAATAGGTCATGCGCCCAAGCCTTCTTAAACGCCCCCCTATTGCGGCCACTCCCATGGCCTTCGTGCAAGCTATGCTGCGGGCCTACGCCGCACAGGGCAAAAGTCCCAACCAAGCTTTGGAGTTTGCACAAATTACGCCAGCACAAGCCAAAAAATCCAAGGCGCGCATCACGGCACTGCAAATGGAAAGAATCTCCAGTTATGCCATGCACGAGCTCAACGACGAGGCCTTGGGTTGCTTAAGCCGACAACTGCCTTGGGGCACTTATGGCATGTTGGTGCGCGCGTCGCTCACGTCCCCAACGCTGGGCGTGGCCCTGAAACGCTGGTGCCGACATCACGGCTTGGTCAATGACGACATTGAACTGTCGGTGGAAGAGGACGATGGCAAAGCATACATTCGGCTGCGCGAACTCAAAGACCTAGGCGCACAACGCGAGTTTGGCGTGTTGTCCATTCTGCGCAATTTGTATGGTGTGGCTTGTTGGCTCATTGACTCGCGCATCACATTGGAGCAAGTGCAGTTTGCCTTTGAAGCCCCCGAGCATCAAGCGGTGTATCCCTTGATGTTTCAAGGCCCTGTGCAATTTGGACAACTCCAAACGCAGGAACAAACGCAGCCACATGACGCAGACCATTTAAAGTCTGAAGATACCTCATGCATGTCTCAGTTGGTG
>JBIKJX010000308.1:0-3117 GCA_044360785.1 Limnohabitans sp. | reverse complement strand
TTTGCAGCGCAAAATCCCTGGAATTCGCTTGGTGAATTTTGGTCACCTAGGCGATGGCAATTTGCACTACAACGTCCAAGCACCGGCCGGCACAGACGGTCCTGCTTTCCTCAAAAATCATGAAGATGAAGTCAACACCTGGGTTTTTGACCAAGTCAAAGCCTTCAATGGCTCCATCAGTGCAGAGCACGGCATTGGTAGCCTGAAAGCAGACAAATTGACGCATTACAAAGATCCAACGGCTTTGGCCATGATGAAAGCCATCAAGCAGGCCCTAGATCCGCAAAACATCATGAACCCCGGTAGAGTGATTAAAATTTAGGTCGAACCTGCCAACGTCGTTGACAACTAAGCTGCCCAACCATCACTCGCCCTCAACGCGCCTGACCGCCCTCTTCAACCCATTAGAGCCTCTCATGACCACACGCCCTATTCGATCGCAATACGAAGATTTCATGCGCCATGTCAACGACCATGGCGTCTTCAAAGCCGACCGAACAGGTACCGGCACCACCAGCGTTTTTGGCCACCAAATGCGCTTTGACTTGAACGAAGGCTTTCCGCTGGTTACCACCAAAAAGGTTCACCTGCGCTCCATCATTCAAGAACTTTTGTGGTTTCTAACAGGTTCTAGCAACAACAATTGGCTGCGCGAACGTGGCGTGACCATTTGGGATGAATGGGCCCGCGAAGATGGCGATCTGGGACCTGTCTATGGCGTGCAATGGCGCAGTTGGCCCACACCCGATGGCGGCCACATCGATCAAATTGCCGATGTGATTCGAACCCTCAAAACCAATCCCGATTCACGCCGAATCATTGTGAGTGCATGGAATGTGGCTGAGTTGTCCAAGATGGCGCTCATGCCTTGCCATGCCTTCTTTCAATTTTATGTCGCGCCCCCTCAAATTGAAGGTGGCAAAGGCAAACTCAGCTGCCAACTTTACCAACGCAGTGCCGACATTTTCTTGGGCGTGCCCTTCAACATTGCAAGTTACGCCTTATTGACTCACATGATTGCGCAGCAATGCGATTTGGATGTCGGCGACTTCATTTGGACCGGTGGTGATTGCCACATCTACAGCAATCACAAAGAGCAAGTGGCGCTGCAGTTGAGTCGCACACCTTTTGCATACCCCACTTTGAACATCAAGCGCAAACCTGCTTCCATTTTTGAATACGAATACGAAGACTTTGAGGTGCTCGACTATGAGTGCCATGCTGCCATCAAAGCACCTGTCGCTGTCTGATGAAGCTCAAACTGATTTACGCGCGTGCGGCCAATGGCGTCATTGGCCTGAACAATCAAATGCCTTGGCACTTACCAGAGGACTTGGCACATTTCAAACGAACCACCCTCGGTTGTCCGGTCCTGATGGGCCGCAAAACTTGGGATTCCATTCCAGCCAAATTCAGACCACTGCCCGGCCGCGCCAACTTGGTGGTCACCCGGCAAAGAGACTGGCAGGCTGAGGGCGCCCATGTGGTTCACTCGCTAGAAGAAGGCATTGCGTTGGCCTTGGCGCATTGCCCTGAGGGCAAAGACTTGTGGGTCATGGGCGGCGCCGAAATTTATGCGCAAGCGGCACCCCATGCCAGCGAAGCCGTCGTGACAGAAATTGAAGAGGTGTTCGAAGGCGACGCCTTTGCGCCCGAACTGAGCGCCGCTTGGCAAGAGGTCTCTCGTGAATCTCATGTCTCATCGACGGGCTTGAAGTTCAGTTTTGTCACCTACCGTCAATGATTTCAAAGAAGCGGATTGCACCATGAAGCTCGCCACCTGGAATGTCAATTCACTGACTGTCCGACTGCCCCAAGTCATTGATTGGTTAAAGGCACAAGAAGCGCTTGGCCATGCGCAAGCCATCGATGTCTTGGCCTTGCAAGAGTTGAAGATGACGGACGACAAATTTCCGCATCAAGCTTTTTTAGAAGCCGGCTATCACGCACAGTGGTTTGGCCAAAAGACTTACAACGGTGTTGCACTCATTTCTAAAGCACCCGCTGTTGAGGTGATTAAAAACATTCCTGGCTTTGAGGATGACATGGCCCGTGTCATCACCGGAACATTTGGTGAAGTTCGTGTCATTGGCGCTTACTTTCCCAACGGACAAGCACCAGACAGCGATAAGTTTGTCTACAAAATGCGCTGGCTAGAAGCGCTCCGAAATTGGGTCAAAGAGGAAATGACCAAACATCCCAAGCTGGCGCTGATGGGCGACTACAACATCACCTTTGACGATTTGGATGTTTGGGATCCAGTGGCTTTGGCGGGAACCATTCACTGCACCCCTGAAGAGCGCGCACATTTGAATGGCTTGATTGATTTGGGCTTGCACGACAGTTTCAGGCTTTTCGAACAAGCTGAAAAAAGCTTCAGTTGGTGGGACTATCGCGACTTTGGTTTTCGCAGAAACAGAGGCTTGCGCATCGATCACATCCTGATCACTGACGCCTTGAAGGCACAAGCGCAAGCCTGCGTGATTGACAAGCAACCCCGAAAAAACGAACGCCCCAGCGACCACACCCCCGTGGTTCTGAGCCTAGGTTAACGGGCCGCCAGGGCCTTACCCACTTCCAAGTTGCCTTGACCTGACCCAGAGCCTGGCACCAACTCGCCAGTGCGATCTGTCACTTGAGGCATGGCTGCCAACAATTTCTCTGGTGTGTCCTCAGCGATACCCAAGTAAACGCCTTGCGTGAGTGTGATGTGGGCGACTTCAAAACTGCCTGCGCCAGCACACATGATGGTGCGGTTGGGGGCTTGCTCAGAAGCCATGACCAACATGGCAGGGACGACAGCTTGTGGTTCTAGTGCTTTCAAGACCGCCTCTGGCATCAAACCTTCGGTCATGCGCGTAGCCGCTGTAGGCGCCAAAGCATTGACTCGAATGTTGTACTTCTCACCTTCAATCGACAAGGTTTGCATCAAGCCTGCCAAAGCCATCTTGGCCGCGCCGTAATTGGATTGACCAAAGTTGCCATACAGACCACTGGAAGAAGTTGTCAAAATCACTCGTCCATAGTTCTGCGCTTGCATGATGGGCCAGACAGCTTTGGTGCAATGCACAGCGCCCATCACATGGACTTCCATGACCAAACGGAAATCGTCAATTT
>JBIKJX010000307.1:0-3125 GCA_044360785.1 Limnohabitans sp. | reverse complement strand
TGCAGTCAATTCATGACCAAAAACACGCTCTAAGGAACCAAATAACCATAAGACTTGATAATCTGACGCGCTTTGTCGCCCTTTAAATACAACATGAGGGCTTTGGCTGCAGCGTTGTCCGATCCCCTTCTCAACAAAATGGCATCTTGCGCGATAGGCTTGTAAAGATGTGAAGGGACAATCCAAGCCGATCCCGAGATGATGGCGCCATTGGCATAAATCTGAGACAAGGCGACAAAACCAATGGGTGCGTTTTGCGTAAAAACAAATTGATACGTTTGTGAAATGTTATCCCCTTGAACCAATTTAGGCTGCAGTTCGTTCAAGAGCCCCAACCTAGTGATTGTTTCCAAAGCGGCCGCACCGTAGGGCGCTAACTTGGGGTTGGCCACTGCGATGCGTTGAATGCTATTGCTTTTGAGAATTTGACCATTGCCGTCCACCAAGTCTTTTTGCTTGCTCCACAGCGCCAATTGGCCCGTGGCATAGGTAAATCGTGAATTGGGCACAGCCATCCCTTCTAAGGCCAGCTTTTGTGCTGTTGATTGATCTGCAGACAGGAAGACATCGAATGGGGCGCCGTTTTTTATTTGGGCATAGATGGCGCCTGTTGCACCAAAAGACAACTTAATCGTGTGTCCCGTGTCTTTCTGAAAAAGCGTGGCAATTTGTTGCATAGGCGCAGAAAAATTAGCTGCAACGGCAAGCACAGCTTCCTCGGCTCTCAAAGTTGTTGCATATGCAGCAAGCAAGATGGCCAAAATGGAAGATTTACGCATTCAAACTTTCCTGAAGAGGTTATAAATACAACTCAAAATGAATCATTCACACTGAGTCCGTTCAAAATTCTTTATGCACAACGATGTTCAGCAACTGCGGCACATTCTCAAAACTGCCAAAACAATTGCCGTTGTCGGCCTTTCGGCCCAGTGGCATCGTCCTAGTTTTTTTGCTGCCAAGTACATGCAAGCGCATGGCTACAAAATTATCCCAGTCAACCCTCGCTATGCAGGCGATGGCAAACACCCTGCAGAAAAAATATTGGGTGAGACATGCTACGCAAATTTGCGAGATATTCCTGAAAAAGTTGACATTGTGGATGTATTTCGAAAAACCGAAGATGTTTTGCCCATTGCCCATGAAGCGCTTGAATTGGGCGCAAGCTGTTTGTGGCAACAACTGGGGGTTGAAAATCAGACAGCGGATCAATTGTTTCGTGAAGCGGGCCGAAACTCTGTCACCAACCGGTGTGTCAAGATAGAACACGCCAGACTATTTGGTGGCCTAAGCTGGGTTGGCGTCAACACCGGCATTATTTCAGCCAAGCGACCCACTTAAAAAACACATGAACGATCACACATTCAAGCCAGAAACACTGGCCATTCACGCGGGTCAAATTCCAGATGCCGCAACAGGTGCTCGCGCCCTGCCTATTTACCAAACCAGCAGCTTTGTGTTTGACAGCGCTGATCATGCTGCATCGCTTTTCAATTTGCAGACTTTTGGCAATGTTTACTCGCGCCTCAGCAACCCTACAGTTGCCGTCCTTGAAGAACGGGTGGCAGCATTAGAAGGTGGCAGAGCGGCTGTGGCGTCTGCCTCTGGCATGGCTGCAGAAGCCATGGCGCTGATGACCATCTTGCAAGCGGGGGACCATGTGGTGGCTGCAGGCGCTTTGTATGGCGGCTCAGTCACCTTGCTGTCGGTCAGCTTGGCAAAGTTTGGCATTGAGACGACCTTTGTAGATGCACAGCAACCTGACGCATTTGCGGCTGCCATCAAACCCAACACGAGAGCCATCTACGCTGAGAGTTTGGGAAATCCAAGCATGGTCGTTCTAGACATCGCGGCAATTGCCGATGTGGCCCATGCGCATGGACTCCCCCTCATCATTGACAATACAGTCCCTAGCCCCTTTTTGTGTCAACCTATTTCATTTGGGGCAGATATTGTGGTCCATTCGGCCACAAAGTATTTGGCCGGTCACGGCACCACCTTGGGCGGTGTCATTGTTGAAAGTGGCAAGTTTCCTTGGGACAATGGCAAATTCCCAGGCATGACCGAACCCTCGCAGGGCTACCACGGCGTGAAGTTTTACGAAACATTTGGCGACTTTGGCTTCACCATGCGGTGTCGCATGGAGAGTTTGCGGGTTTACGGGGCTGCGCTCAGCCCAATGAGTGCCTGGCAAATTTTGCAAGGCGTTGAAACGCTCCCCTTGCGCATGGAAAGACATTGCAGCAATGCGCTGGCCGTCGCAAACTTTTTACAAAACGACAAGCGGGTGGCTTGGGTCAACTATCCTGGCTTGCCTAGCCATCCTCAACACAAGCTCCTGCAAAAACAAATGCGTGGGGCCTCAGGGCTCTTGGCATTTGGCGTTCAAGGTGGCCTTGCCCAAGGCGTCAAATTCATTGAAGCAGCCCGGTTTATGAGTCATTTGGTCAACATTGGCGATACCAAAACATTAATCAGCCACCCAGCCAGCACCACGCATCGGCAATTGGACGAACAACAACAATTGTCAGCAGGTGTTGGGCCCGACATGATTAGAATTTCTGTGGGCCTGGAGCATATCGATGATATTTTGTGGGACATTGATCAAGCGCTGAGTGTGGCATCCAAGTAATCGAACAAGTCTGAAAGTTTCTGCATGAGCAATATTTTTGAACAAGGTTTAGACAAAAATTCTGCCAATTTCACGCCACTGTCGCCTGTCAGCTTTGTAGAACGCAGTGCAGAAATTTTCGGTGATTTGACGTCCGTTATTCATGGACAAAGAAGATACACCTGGTCTCAAACCAGAGAGCGAACCGCTAGACTGGCTGCAGCCTTAAAGTCCTTGGGAATTGGCAGAGGCCATACAGTCAGTGCCATGTTGCCCAACACGCCAGAAATGGTCGAGGTGCACTACGCCGTGCCTTCGCTCAACGCCGTACTCAATACCCTCAACACCCGTTTGGATGCCGCCCTGATTGCTTGGCAACTGAACCATTGTGATTCCCAGGTTCTGATCACTGACAGAGAATATGCGCCTGTCATCCAACAAGCATTGGCGATTCTCAAAAGTGAGCACAAAAAAGACATTGTTGTCATCGATGTTTGCGACAGCGAGTACACCGGTC
>JBIKJX010000306.1:0-3128 GCA_044360785.1 Limnohabitans sp. | reverse complement strand
CGCTGTCAAACGAATTGAAGACGTACGTGTACTGCGAACTGTTCAATTTCCGGAAGATGCTGGCCCCATGGCTCATCCCGTGCGTCCTGACGCCTACGAAGAAATCAACAACTTCTACACCGTCACCATTTATGAAAAAGGTGCAGAAGTGGTTCGCATGATGCAAACTCTGGTCAGCCAACCAGGCGACGAAGAGGGTCGACAAGGTTTCGCCAAAGGCATGAAACTATATTTCGAGCGCCATGACGGTCAAGCTGTGACTTGCGATGATTTTGCGCAGGCCATCGCCGATGCAAATCCTCATTCATCACTGGCTGTGTTGCTGCCGCAATTCAAACGCTGGTACAGCCAAGCAGGTACGCCCAGAGTTCAAGCAACAGGCAACTACAACATCAGCAACCGAAGCTACACGCTGACACTTTCGCAATCTTGCCCCAACACACCCGACCAACATCAAAAAGATCCATTTGTCATTCCCATCAAAATGGGTCTTCTGAATCAAGAGGGTCAAGCCTTGCCCGCGCACGAAAAAACGCTGGTATTGAGCGAAGCCAGCCAAACCTTTGTCTTTGAGAACATTGACAGTGAGCCAACGCCCTCACTGCTGCGCAACTTCAGTGCGCCCGTCAACCTCGATTGCGATTTGACGGACATGCAATGGCTCAGTATCTTGGCGCACGACACAGACGCTTTCAATCGTTGGGAAGCAGGCCAGCGCTTGGCTGTTCAAGCCGCACTCCGATTCATTCGGACAGCGAAAGATCCACAATCCGAGGCGGTTCTCGACGAGGGCTACCTCAATGCCATGCGACAAGTTTTGTCAAACGGCGACCTTGACGCAGCATTCAAAGAACTGGCCCTGACATTGCCTTCAGAGACCTACATTTCAGAACAACTTGAATCTGTTGATCCTCAATATGTGCATGCGGTACGCGAAGCCATGCGTCTTCAATTGGCCACCGCACTACATGACGACTGGCAAACTTGCTATGCCCAAAATCGTGTCTTCGGAGCCTATTCTCCCGATGCCATCTCCAGTGGCAAGCGCGCCCTCGCCAACATGGCGCTGCACATGCTGTGTTTGGCAGCACAACATGAAGGCAGTTCTGTTTGGCCAGGCAAAGCTTTGCAAGCTTTCAAAGATGCCAGCAACATGACCGATCGTTTTGGTGCATTGTCGGCGCTTGTTGCTAGTGGCAACGATTTGGCAACCAACGCCTTGGCGCAATTTCATGCCTTGTTCAAAGATGAAGCCTTGGTTATCGACAAATGGTTTGCACTTCAGGCCAGCGCACCCGACCGCCATGGCAACACCTTGCCCGTGGTACGCCAATTGATGCAGCACCCAGACTTCAACTTACGCAACCCTAACCGCGCCCGAAGTCTCATTTTCAGTTACTGCAGCGCCAACCCCGGCGGGTTCCACCGAAGTGATGCTGCTGGTTATGTTTTCTGGAGTGATCGCGTCATAGAACTCGATGCCATCAACCCCCAAGTTGCTGCCCGTCTGGCGCGTGCGCTGGATCGCTGGAAAAAACTGGCTGAGCCCTATCGTCAAGCGGCCAAAGCTGCTATTGAGCGTGTCGCTGCTAAGGCCGACTTGAGCAACGATGTTCGAGAAGTTGTTACACGTGCTTTGGCTGAATAAAACCTGAGGATCACCATGTCACAAAGAGTTTCACTGTCCCGGTATTTGGTCGAGGAGCAACGCAGCAAAGGGACGATTCCTGCGCAGTTGCGTTTGTTGCTTGAAGTGGTGGCACGTGCTTGTAAAAGCATTAGCCATGCTGTTAACAAAGGCGCCTTGGGTGGTGTTTTGGGCAGCGCTGACATTGAAAATGTTCAAGGGGAAATTCAAAAGAAGCTGGACATCATTGCCAATGAAGTTCTCATTGAAGCCAATGAATGGGGAGGCCACTTGGCGGCCATGGCCTCTGAGGAAATGGAGACCATCCACTTAGTTCCCAATCGTTATCCCCAGGGCGAATACTTGCTCATGTTTGACCCCCTCGATGGTTCTAGCAACATCGATGTCAATGTCAGCATTGGCACCATCTTCAGCGTCTTGAAGAAAGCCGAAGATAGCGACAGCATCAGCGAAAAAGACTTCTTGCAACCTGGTCATCAACAAGTGGCTGCGGGGTACTGCGTGTATGGCCCTCAAACCACCTTGGTGCTGACAGTGGGCGATGGCGTTGCCATGTTCACCCTTGATCGGGAACAAGGTTCATTTGTGTTGACACAAGAAAACGTCAAAGTGCCGGAAGACACCAAGGAGTTTGCCATCAACATGAGCAACATGCGCCATTGGGATACCCCTGTCAAACGCTATGTCGACGAATGCTTGCAAGGCAAAGAGGGCGTTCGGGGCAAAGACTTCAACATGCGCTGGATTGCCAGCATGGTGGCCGATGTCCACAGAATTCTGACCCGCGGTGGCGTCTTCATGTACCCCTGGGACAAACGTGAGCCCCACAAAGCAGGCAAACTTCGACTCATGTACGAAGCCAACCCCATGAGCTGGCTCATTGAACAAGCCGGCGGCGCTGCCACCAATGGTCGACAGAGAATCCTGGAGCTGCAACCGAGTCAATTGCATGAGCGCGTCAGTGTTATTTTGGGGTCTAAGAATGAAGTCGAGCGCATCACGCGCTATCACCTCGAAAAGTAGAAAAAATGCAACATTCGCAACCAAACTGATTGAGTTGCGATAGCATGAGGGCCATGTCCAGTCTCTTGCATTGAATTGCAAGTCATTCTTTTGGGAGGTCCTCATGAAAATTCGTTGGATGTCTTCGCTGATTGCGGCCAGTTGCCTTTTATGGGCCGCTCCAGGCATTGCCCTCGCCCAAGCCGCCGAGCCTGCAGTCAAGAAATCGGAATCTGGCATTTGCCACGACAAATCCAGTTCCAGTTACAACGTCACGAAAAAATTTGAAGCCTTCCCCACGATGGACGCATGCTTGAAAAGTGGCGGCCGAGTACCTGCAAATGCAGCAGCACCCGAAGTGGTGGTGGTCAAAAAATCAGAGAGCGGTATTTGCCATGACAAGAGCAGCACCAGCTTTGAAAAGACTCAAAAATTCACAGCCTTCAAATCCATCGATGAATGCGTCAAAAGCGGCGGA
>JBIKJX010000029.1:0-11502 GCA_044360785.1 Limnohabitans sp. | reverse complement strand
TCAACAATTGTTGTCGTGATGTTTCTACCATCAGTTGCTGTCAAGGTAAGTTGATCTGTTGTACCTTCTTTAAGGGCTGCAGTCACACCAGTTTGAGCCGTTTTTGCGTTGATTGCCGCCACCAACTGGTTGGCTCTGCCATCAACGTCTGCTGCCGCGCTCAAGCTGCCGATGTCCACACCATTGATCAATAGGGCACCAGCACTGACTTCGCCAGTAGCCGAAGCAGCTAATGCTGTTGAATTTGTGTAGGTGTTCGCTTGTACAGTAGCAGTGACACCTGTCAAAGAAGAAGATGCATTGATTGCGTTGGCTTTGGCAATGGCACTTGCACTTGCATTTGCTGAAGACACACCGTCTGAAGACGTCGCAGAAATTGCATAACCTTCAATGGCAAGATCGCCAGCAGCAAGTGCACCAGAAGTGACGGCACCAGTAAATGAGCTTGCTGAGTTACCAGTTGTGGCACCAACAACACCCAAAGCAGATGCTTTAGCATTACCAATAGAGATCGAAATACGGTCGGTTGTATCGTTGCCTGAGCCAACCTGGAATGATTGATCTTTGAACGTACCGTCCAACAATTTGCTGCCGTTAAAAGCAGAGTTTGCTGCAACACGATCAATTTCAGTGATCATTTGTTGTGCTTCCAAGTTCAAAGAAGCACGGTCTGAAGCGCTGTTGCCTGAGTTAGCGGCTTGCACAGCCAACTCACGAATACGCTGCAGGTTGTTCTGAATGGCAGACAAGCTACCCTCAGCAGTTTGTGTCAAAGAGATGCCGTCATTGGAGTTACGGATGGCAGCTGCCATACCGCGAATGTTGGCAGTCATACGTGTGCTGATGGCCAGGCCAGCAGCGTCGTCTTTGGCTGAGTTGATGCGAATGCCAGTAGACAAACGTTCCATGGAAGTGGAAGAGTCTACGGCGGAACGGCGCAATGAAGATTGTGCAGACAGTGCGCTGATGTTGGTGTTGATAACTGACATGGATTTTCTCCTTCAGGGGTTTATAACGAAGTTACAAGAAATCCAATTTGAAATCTTGTTACTTGCTGATTCGGTTGTTGTGGAATGAACTTGAGTTAATTTTTTGAAATAGTGCAAAAAGTTTTTCACTTTAAGCTTGGGCGCTAAACAGAAGACCCTTGAACTTTTCAATGTTGTGCGCAATACGCACCACCACTTCGTTGGGTATTTGTCTAACTACTTCGCCGCTTTCTGCGCTTCTAACAGTGACAACAGGGCCACCTACAGCCTCGTCAACTTGAAAGCCCAGGCCGCGCTTCGTAGATGCCATCTGTTTGTTCAGCATGTTCACAGCTTCTTGCAAGTTCTGCCTGACCTCAGACGCATCAAATTGAATCGCCACTGGTTTAGGGGCTTGAACTTTGGGTGTCTCAGGTAATTGAATGGCCGAACCGCCAACTGCTTGTGAGCTTGCATGAGTTGGGGCCATCGGCCGTGCAGCCGCCACCCCTGCGCCGCCAGGCGCCATTTTGCTGATTTCGGAAACCATAGTTGTCCGTCCTTTTCTTCGTAAGCATGCTGAACACGCCGAATACCACCGGTCTCCTGTGCTTAAAAAGCATCAAGAGAAGTTCAGTGGTTGGTGTATCGGCAGGGCTGCAGATAACTTGAGGGACGAATTTGAATATTTTTAAAAATATTTATTGGGTGTCTATGGCTGATTGAGATTTAAGGACGGAATTTACTTGCTTGTGTAGGCGGCCATCATGCCCTCGAAGGTGCTCTTCAAGTTGGTTTGCAGGCTCTTCGTTTGGCCCACCATCGATTCCATGGCCGCAAATTGTTTGTTGTAGCGGGCCAACAAATCGGTCATGCGGGTTTCCAGGGTGGTCAGTTCCTTTTTATAGGACGCAATTTTGGTGGTCAAGTTGGCACTCTGGCTGGTGAGCGGGGCGGCTGTGTCCAACAAGGCTGTCAGTTTTTTAACCGCTTCACCCGCTACGCCTGCCGGCAATACGCTGTAAGTGCTTTGCTTTTCTCGGTTGGAGGTCAGCAAAGTGACCACGTTGTCGTATTTGTAGGTCAACGCATTGTCGAGTTTGGTGGCGTCAAGTTCCAATTCACCAGTTTTGCTGATCGACAAACCAATGTCGCGCAGCGCAGTCAAGCCACCCGATGGCGAGTTGGAGTCGGAGGTAATGAGCGAGCGCATTTGATTCCGCACGGAACCCACAATGGAATTGCCCACCAAAGTGGCGCCGTAAGTTTCGACGGTCGACTTGGGATCGGACACCACGCCCAACATGCTGTTGGCATCGTTGTAGGCAGTGACCAAAGCCTGTATTTTGGTCTTGATGGTGGAGGTGTCTCTAGAAAAATCTAAGTTGGCCGTACCTGTGGTGGTGGTCAACAACTCCAAGGTGGTGCCAGCGATGGCATCTGTAATGCGGTTGGTATTGGATGTAATGGCCATGCCATTGACCGACAAAACAGCATCTTCGGCCGATTGCAGTTTTGTGCCAAAGTTCACGTTGCTAACGGCACCGCCACCTGTGGTTTGGCTGGTGATGCTAAAGGCATTGTTTTCGCCAGTGGCACCGGTCAACATGATTCTGTAAGGCGCTGCGGCATTGCCCGTATTGACCAACTGCGCAGTAATGCCGTTGTTGGAGGCATTGATGGCAGCCACCATGCCTGCAGGTGTGGTGGCGTTGGCGGCAATGGCAATGTTGGTGGAAGGCTGGCTGGCAGTGGGTGTGGCAATGTCGGCTGTTGGGCCATTGGCCGTTGCAGTCAAAGTGAGGACGCCGTTAGCGGCCACGCCGGAGGTGTAACCTGCGTCAAAGGTGCCAGAAAATGTGCCGTACACCGCCAAATTATTATTGTTGGTTTGTGCGTCGGTTTGGCCCGAAGCCAAATTGGCAAACATTTCAGCCACATCGGTTTTGCTCAGGGCTTTGTTGGCCGTCAGAGTCATACCGTTCAGTGTGACGGTATCGCCTTTGTTCATGGCCTTAAAAGTCACAGTGCTAGTAGAGCGGGTGCCTGTGACTGCGGGCGGGCCCACAACGTCCGAGGTGCCTTGAACAAATACTTTGGTGGGCGTTGGGTCTACGCCTTTTTTTAACACCAAATTAAATGCTTCGCCATTGTTCAGTGTTGTAACAGGCGAGGCAAATCCGGCCGCATCGGACACACTGCGTTGTGATTTTGCAAGGTTGCTCACACTCACGGTATGACTGCCTGCCGTGGCAGTGGCTGATGTTGTGACGCTGATGGCCGAAGCTTGGCTCACTCTAGGAATGACGGTGTTGAATGCGCTTTGGTCTTTGATGTTTGTAAAAGCGGCTTTCAAGTCACTCAGAACAAATTTGACCGCGGCATAGCCAGAAATGCCACTTTCAGACTTTTTGATCTTGGCTTCAATGGCAGTTTTTCTAGGCGCGCGTTCGGCGTCCACCAAGCTGGTTGCCAGGGTTTTAACATCCACGCCCGAGCCTGCGCCCAGCGCACTGATTGCATCAGTTGCCATGCTGAACTTCCGGTTGAATGATTAAAGTTGACATTGGTTTTGCCACAATTTGTGCTGAATCGGATGAAGTGCCAATTACTTGATGAAGTTAAATAAATTTAATTGAGTGATCTTGGCAAAGCTACTTTGTGCAGCTTCTAAGCTCATCATTTGTTGGTTCATTTTGGTGATGGCTGCGGCGTAATCCAAATCTTCAATGGATGACAACGTAGTCTTCAAATTCAAAGTGGTGTCTTCAATCACAGCTGTTTGCTGATCGATCACATTCAAGTTGGTGCCGACTTCAGCTTGCGCCAAGCTCACGCCTGTTTGAAGTGCGTCCAGTTCGCCCACACCTCGCCGAATGTCATCACCTTTGACATTGTTCAAGCCGGCAATCAGGTCGTCCATCACTTTGAAAAATCCAACGCCCACGGCAGTGCCGTCTTTGTCAATTCGGGGTACTGGCACAAATGCATCTGTACCCGTACGATTGACCGCAATACTGCGCTGCTCCCCTACGCGAACATTCATGCGGGTTTGATCGCCTAGATAAACGGGACTGCCGTTGGCGGTTTCAGAGAACGCGGGTTGCTTGACGCGACTGCCCGCGAACAAGTAGTTGCCATTGCTGTCTTTGGTGTTGGCCAAGCTCAGCATTTGATCGCGCAGTGCCTGCATTTCTGTGGCCAGAGCTTTGCGATCGCCTAGATTAAGGGTGTCATTTGCGCCTTGAACGGCGACTTCTTTGGCACGCACCAACAAATCACTGACGCTTTGCAAAGTGCTTTCCTCGCCTTGAAGTCGTGTCTTCACTGTTTCCAGAGAGCTTTGGTAGCTTTCTTGACGGTTCAAGATCGATTTCAAGCGCTGAATAGTTGCCGATTGGTTGGGCGCATCGCTGGCATTGATGACTTGCTTGCCTTGGGCCAATTGAGCTTGTGATTTGGCCAGTTGATTTTGTACGGTGCTCATTTGCGTTGCACCGCGTTCAAACAACAGGTTGGTTGAAATTTTCATCATGATTCAGTTCCCAATGGCATCATCGGACTTGTAAGACGCTGTCAAACAATTGACTGGCGACTTGCAAAATTTTGGCGGCAGCTTGGTAAGCTTGCTGGTATCGCACCAAGTCGGCGGCTTCTTCGTCTAGGCTCACGCCTGACACCTGATCGCGCGCCGAAACTGCTTGGTCATAAACCACTTTCAGCGCCGATTGGGCAATGGTGGCTTGACGCGCAATATTGCCCAAATCGTTCACGTTGTCGATATAGGCCGACGCAAATGTTTTGCCGCCCCCCATGACGGGTTCGGTTTCTAGATCGACCAACTGCAACATGTTTTCGTTGTTGCCAGTGCCGTCTTTGTTGCCATCGATGGTAAAAACATCGCCAGCTTTGGGTGCATTGGACAAGGTCACTTGAATGCCCTGATAAGTAAAGGCAGGCTCAAGGAGGTTGGGGTCGAAGTTGCGAGAGGCCACTACGGTGTCGGTGCTGACATCCACAATGGTGAAATGTGTTGCCGAATCAAAGCGCACTTCCAAAGGCTGCGATCGCATGGCTTGCTTGGCACTGGTGGGTGTGCCTGCATAGCTCGCAGAAATTAAAGCTTCGCCTGCGCCTGTGACAAAGACCAGCAAGTCTTCTGAAGGTGTGCCAGAAATGTAAGTGCCTGTTTTAAAGCCAAGCTTCGACAAATCGGCTGGCGTGCCACTGGCAAAACCCAGTTCTATGGGGGTGTCTGTGTCGGTAACCAGTGCGCGTTGAATGCTGATGGTTCCGCCATAACTGCCAGCTTTGAGCCCTAAGGCGTTGGGCGTAGCCGAGCTGTCAATGGCGATGTCTTTGCCTTCATTACCCGCCGTATTGGTCAAGGTCAATGACCCGCTATCGGCCAAGTAGGCGCGCACGCCTGTGCTTGCGCTTTTGCTGTTGATGGCTTCGATCAGGGCTTGCGGTGTTTGAAGGCCGGTCGGGGTTGCGGTGATGACGGTATAGCCAGAACTGCTGCCACTTTTAAGTGACAGCGGCAAATCCAGCTTCAGTTGGCTAATCGGAATACTGATGCTGTTGGTCGCCGTCGCCGTGATGCCTGATATGCCAGCTGCTTGGATGGTTGCTGCAATGTCGCTGGCTTGTAAAGTGGTGCCACTGCTGGCTGTGAATGCACCCAATGTCGTGCCATTCAGTTTGAACAGGCCAGCGGGTATCGATGTCAAGCCAGTTTGAATGCGGTCGCTGGTCAGCGTGGCAGGCAATTGAAGGTCTGCGGACAAGCTGTGCTTGAGGGGGTCTTTCTCTGCCGTGTCCATCTGTAAAATGGAACCGACATTTGCCTTGGCACCATAAAACACATTCAGGTCTTTGTAGCCATTTGAGCCACTGACATTCAAATAGGTGCTGCTGTAACTGGCATTGGTGGCAAAGCCATTGGCTTCAGTCAACACCATGCCTTGCATGGTGGCATCGATGGATGAACCTGCAAGTTGACGGCCATCGCGTGTAAAAATTTGCAGCTGTTGGCCGTTGTCGGCACCGCTCATGAAGATACCGATGTCGTTCAAACCATTGGGAATGGTGGCCACTGCTGCCATGGGTTTGCTGGCGGTGGCTTTGATGTTGACTGCGGCAGAAGTGTTGCTGTTGTTGGCAATGAACGAGGTCAGTAAAGCTGGACCCGTTGTCGAATTACCCACGTATTCAATGCTGGCATCGGCAAAGCCTGTATTGTTGGGTGATTCAATGATTCGAAACTGTGCAGCGGCCGATACCTTCAGCGCATCGTTGATGGCAACTTTGACTGTGCCAGCTGAGCCCACGCTTGATTTGTCGATGCTGAACAAGTCGCCGCCAGTGTTGCCATAAGCATCAATACCGGCAGAGTGAATGGCGTTTACTTCTTTGACAAAGTTGTTGGCCAAGGTATCAATCGATGAGCGACTGCTGCCTAAAATTTGCTCGCGGAAACTCATGATGCCGGAGAGCTTGCCGCCACTCAGACCTGTCAGAGAAGTGGCATCCCCATAAGGGTTCAAAACCAAACTGACTTTTTCAGGCGAGGCAGAGTTAAAGTTGGTGCCCAACATGAAAGATTTAATGCCATCCACAACCACATCGCGCGTTAGTGAGGGGCCTAAGCTCACGGTCACGGCACCATTTTCTGCAAAGCCAGTTTTGATCTGGGCGTAGCTGGACAAGTCTTTCAGCAAGACATCGCGCTGATCCAACAAGTCTGGCGGTTGTGCCGCTGCAGATTTTTGCTTGGTCAATTGGATATTGACCGCTGCAAGCTGTTTAAAAATGGTGTTCATCGAATTGACGTAACTTTTCACTGTTTCGTCTGTTTCGTTTTGAACCAAATCAAGCTGACTAGATAACTCGCCAAACCGAGCCGCTAAATTTTCGGAGTCTCTTAAGAAGCTGCCGCGCATCACGGTGGAGGCAGGGTCAGAAGACAAGTCGCGTGCGCCACTGAAGAACTGATCTAACGCGCTGCTCAATCCCATGGACGTACTGCCCATGATGTCAATCACGCGGTTGGCAAAGTTGACCATGGGCTCTTGGCTGGCCAGGTCGCTGTTACTGTTGCGCATGTTGCTTTCAACAAAGCTGTCGTATTGACGCTTGATACCGTCTACCGTTACACCCGTCCCTAAAAAAACGGTACCTACTTTGGCCACGGGGTTGGCCGCCAAGGTCACATCTTGTCGGGAGTAGCCTTCGGTCGAAACATTGGCAATGTTGTTGGACACGGTGCCCAGCGCACGTTGGTACGACTGGACTGCATTGGAGGCAACGCTGACTAAATCGGTCATGTGCCACCTCCGTTAGAGGATTTGTTTGGCAAACTCAATGGGAAAATTTGCGGTTTGGGCAAAGCAAACCCGTTTTGTTTGGGATTGAGTTTGTCCAAAGCAATGCCCATCTGAGCTGGGTTCAGCGGAATGGGCTTGGCGGCAAAAGCGGCAGGATCTTGCCGCTGTTTCAAAATTTCTGCCGTTGTGGCAATGTTGGCTTGTTGCTGTTCTAAGTTCTTGACCAGCATATCGGCCAAGCCCATGCTGTTCTTTTTGGCCAATTGCACAGAAACTTCTTTGTCAAACATGCCTTCGAAGGTTTCCATGGTGTTCGACTCAGACAATTCGCTCTTCACAATGGATTCGCGCATCGATTTCATCATCATCTGGAGGAACAATGCTTCAAACTGCTGGGCAGTTTCCCGAATGGCACTCTTGGCATCCTGACGCGCCTGTCCCTTGAGCTGACCGAGACCATCAAAGTCAAGGTATGAGCTGGTAGTGGAATTGTGAATGGCGTCCATGATGATTTAACAGCAAGTGTTGTGCCAGTTAGATCACAATCAGTTCGGCACGCAAGCTGCCCGAACTTTTGAGGGCTTCCAAGATGGCAATCAAGGAGGAGGGTGACGCGCCCACTTGATTGACCGCGTCCACAATTTGGCGCAAGTCAACACCAGGCTGGAACAAGAACATGGGCTTGTTAGGCTCGCTCACTTTCACTTCGGCGTTTTGTACCGCAGCTGTTTGGCCTTGACCAAATGGACCAGGTTGAGAGATTTCGTTGGTCGCTGCAATGGACACAGAAATGGTGCCGTGAGTTACAGCGGCCGCACTGACGCGCACGTTGCGACTGATGACCACAGTGCCTGTTTTGGCATTGACCACCACGCGTGCAGAAGGTTCGCCAGGCATGACGTCCATGTTTTCAACCATGCTCATGAAGGCCACGCGCTGCGTTAAGTCTTGTGGTGCCTGCAATGTGATAGACACACCGTCTAAGGCGCGTGCTACATCGGCACCAAAGCGGCCATTGATGGCGCTCACAATGGCATTGGTGGTGGTGAAGTCGCTTTCACGAACATTCAAAACAATGCGGTCTGCTTTGTCAAAGGGGTTGTCCACAATGCGCTCCACAGTGGCGCCACTGGGAATGCGTGCAGCCGTTGGAACACCAATGGCAACTTTTGAACCTGCTGCAGCGGCATCGATGCCAGTCGCCGTTAAAGCGCCTTGTGCCAAGGCATAAATTTCGCCATCGACACCTCGCAAGCTGCTGAGCAACAAGGTGCCGCCGCGCAAATTGCTGGCCTTGCCAATGGCAGAAACAGTGACGTCAATCTTTTGACCGGGCTTGGCAAAGCCAGGCAGTTCGGCAGTCACCATGACAGCTGCAACGTTTTTAATGTCCAGCTTGCCAGAACTGGAAGCTGTCTCAAAGTCAGACAAAGGACCTTCCATGCTGACACCCAAACGGTTCAGCAAGGTTTTCATGCTTTGAGCGGTGAAGGACACATCGGCGCCGTCACCAGTACCTTGCAAACCGACAACCAAACCATAACCAATCAGTTGGTTGGAGCGCATGGCAGCCACGGTGGTCAAGTCTTTGATGCGATCGGCCATGGCACTGGTGCAACTCAAGGACAGCACAGTGAGCATGACCAGCCAAGGCGATTTGCAAATTTGAATGAGTTTGTTCATGACAATCTTTGGGTGTGAAGTTCTAAGTACCTAGACTTAGAAAGGCCAGAGTTTGAGCAACGCACTGGTGCCCCATGCTGCGCGTGTGGCATTGGCCAAGTCGCCAGTACCGCGGTAAGCAATTTGGGCATTGGCCAAACGACGTGATTGAACCGTGTTGTTGGGCGCAACATCTTCAGGGCGAATGATGCCGGCCACTTGAATGACCTCAGTCCCTTCAGTCAGCGCCAATTGTTTTTCGCCGCGCAGTACCAAGTTGCCGTTGGGCATCACTTCCACCACGGCCACAGCCACAGAGCCGTTCAAGCTCGCTTGTTGATCGGCTGCTCCAGTGCCTTTGTTAGACACAGAACCACCGGTCAAGTTGATGCCTTTCATCAGGCCACCGACGCCTGCCGCATACGTTTGCATGCCAGTCGGCACCAAGCTGTTCGAAGAGTCGCGAGTGATAGTGCCGTTTTGTGTGCGTGCCGCTTGTGTTGATTCGTTCAACAAAACCGTAATGACGTCACCCACTTGAAAGTTACGACCTTTGCCAAACCAACTGTCGCTTTGACGACCCACATAAATGGCACCCGTGGCCATGGTGTCGCGGGCTGTGACCAATGGGTAGACCGGCTCGAATTGAGGGGAGTGTGTCAAAGCTTGGGGTGGCAAGACATTGGTGCAAGCGCTAAGGCTGGCGATGACCAAGGCGGCGCCACACCATGCGGCACCTCGGGCGTAAGCCTTGAAAAGCTTAGAAGCAGAATGTGTCAGCTTGTTCATGATGTGTTGCCTTAAAGCTTTAAATTAGAGGTTGTTGTTGATGAACTTCAACATGCCGTCCACAGCAGAGATCGCTTTGGAGTTGATTTCGTAGGCGCGCTGGGTTTCGATCATGTTGACCATCTCTTCCACCACGTTCACGTTGGAAGCTTCCAAAGTACCTTGCATTAAGCTGCCAGCACCCGTCACACCAGGTTGCAATACTTGAGGTGCGCCTGAAGAGGGCGACTCTTTCATCAAGTTTTGACCTTTGGACTGCAAACCGCTTGGATTGACAAAGCGAGCCAACTGGATCTGACCAATGACCTGCGAACCACCTGCTGCCAATTCAATCGACACCGTGCCATCGCGACCAAAGGTCACACTAGAAGCAGTATTGGGAATCGTGATGGCTGGCTGCAACAATGCGCCGTTGGCTGTCACAATTTGACCGGTGTTAGACAGCTTGAAATTGCCATCACGCGTGTAAGCAATGGTGCCGTCGGGCTGTGCAATTTGAAAGAAGCCTTCACCCGCAATGGCCAGGTCCAAAGGATTTTGGGTGTTGACCATATTGCCTTGGGCATGCTGCTTTTCAGTGGCAACAATGCGCACACCGGTACCGAGCATCAAACCTGTCGGCGCTTGTGTGTTGGCACCCGTTTGGCCGCCCGCTTGACGAATGTTTTGATAGAGCAAGTCTTCAAACACAGCGCGGTCACGCTTGAAACCAGTCGTGTTGACGTTGGCCAAGTTATTGGAAATCACATTCATGCGCATCTGTTGCGCATCCAAGCCAGTTTTTGCAACCCACATGCTAGCGTCCATGGCAAGCTCCTTTTTGTGTTTGGTTATTCGTTAAAGAAATAGAAAGTATCAAGAAGAGGCTCGCATCATGCTGCCGCCAGATTCATCAACGTCTTTGCTCTGTTTGATCACGTTGACTTGCATTTCAAATGTTCGACTTTGGTCCATCAGTTTGACCATCACTTCCATGGCGTTGACGTTAGAACCTTCCAGCGTTTGCGGTGACAGCGTGGTCAATCGGCCCGTCACAGGAATGTCTTCATTGGGCTTGCCAACCACGCGGAAAAAACTGTCTTCGCGTCGCTCCAGGTTCACCTCAGTGGCATCACGCAACAAAATGCGGTCAATCAACACTGGTGCAGCTGCTTCAGCTTGTCCTGGATTGGTGGCATAAACGGAGCCGTCTTTGGCAATGTCAATTAAAAAACCAGGCGGAACCGTGATGGGACCGCCGTTTTGACCGCGAACCACAGCACCATTGCCGGTTTCTAAGACGCCGGTGCCGCTCAGTTTTAAATCGCCACGGCGTGTAAATGCCAATTCGCCATTGGGAGCCGTCACGCCCATCACGGCTTGCTCGTCCATGGCCACATCCAAGTTACGACCCGTTTTCATGATCACACCAGGCTTCATGTTGATGTTGTCGCTTGAAAATGCTTGCGGTTGTAAGCGTGATTCAAAACCAGCACCCTGCACCTTCAAGGTCAACATGGCGGACTCAAAGCTTCGCTTAAAACCAGGCGTAGCAACGTTGGCCAATTCGTTGGTTGTCATCTGGCGGGCGGTCCGCATTTCATTGATGGCAGCCGCGGCGTTAAAGGCTAAACGATCCATGTTGTTGTCCTGGTGTTAAGTCAGTGAAGCGTTGATTAAGAACGCAAGTTAATGATGGCCGAGGTCATCGTGCTGGATGTCTCAATGGCTTTGGCATTGGCTTGGAAGTTACGTTGTGCCGTAATCAAGTCCAC
>JBIKJX010000305.1:0-3156 GCA_044360785.1 Limnohabitans sp. | reverse complement strand
GATCACAGCGCACCATCCGGCTACACCTTCAGCAGTCCAGCTTCATTGTCATTGGCGCAAGGCATATGGCAAGGTCGATGGTCTTACGGTCAGGGCTTTGCTGAAAATTTCGCATTGAATATTTCGGCAACAGGCGATGTCTCCAGCTCGGCCATGTTTCAAAACGACTGCCAATTGACAGCCAGCAAATTGAGCGTCAACGCTGTTGACAACAAAACTTACAACTTATTCAACTGGACGCTCAAAATCCCTACCGCCACAATTTGCAGCACGACTTTTGGCGGACAAACTTTGACAGGTGCTGGTTTCATCACTAACAGCACTGTGCCCGGCAAAACAAAAACGCTTTATTTGGTTGCGACAACGACCGATGGCCGAGGCATCAGCTTCAAAGCCGATCGTTAAATTCAAGTTTCTCAGTTTGGTGACGAATCTGCCTAACTACGGAAATTAAATTCTGGAAAAGATCATGATAAAAATAATTGCCATCATTTTGCTTGCCCTCTCAACAGCGGGCGCGGGCTATTTTGGCTGGACACAAAAGAGCTCGAGTGCTGCCGCTATGGCGCAGGTTGCAGAGCTGACCGAAAAAGTTGAAGAGGCTGACAAAAAAATTGAGGCCGCCGAAGAAGAGTTGAAAGAGCTGGCCGCCACCAAAGAACTCCTGCCCCCCTTGATGACCAAGGCCCAAGAGTTAGAGGCTGTCAAAGCTGCATTTTCAACTGGCGTTGTTTTGAAGGACTTGGAAGCGGCTTACGCCAAAGAGAAAAAAGGCCTGTCACCAGAACGTCAATTGGGCTTGGCGGGCGTTCGTTTGTTGACAAACGGCACCAAAGATCCTGCCACGGTTGAGTCCTTCCAAAAAGCTTTGGAAATGACCGACTGGAAAGCCCAGCAAAAGGTCATTTGTGCCGCCCAAAACGCATTGGCAGCGGCAGGTCAAAAAGTCAAAGTCATGTCGGAGTGCTTGCCCGAAGGTGTCGATGCCAAAAAGGACGCGAACCGTGCGCCTGCTGGAAAATCAGACACCAAGGCAGAACCTGCTGGTAAAGATGCCAAAAAAGACGGGCATGGTGGCGGCACTCAGACCGCGCACTGGGAATACGATGGCGCTCTTGGCCCCGAAAACTGGGGCAAAGAATTTCCTACTTGCGGCCGCGGCAAATCTCAAGCCCCTTTGAACATCAAAGGACCGTTTGAGAAAGTTCGTTTTAGCGTTGCGCCCGATTACAAACAAGGTCAACTCAAAATTGTGAACAACGGCCACACCATCCAAGTGAATGTGCCAACCGGTTCCAAAATTCGAATTGATGGCAGACCTTTCGACTTGCTGCAGTTTCATTTCCATCGCCCCAGCGAAGAGCACATTGACGGCAAGCCCTCCGCCATGGTGATTCACTTTGTGCACAAGAACGCCGAAGGCGAACTGGCCGTGTTGGGTGTGATGCTGCGCGAAGGCAATGAAAACCCAGGCATTAAAACCTTGTGGACGCATGCGCCCAAAGCAGAAGGTCCCGAGGTTGTGCCCGATGGTGTGATGTTTAACCCAGGCAATTTGTTGCCACGCGAAATGGATTTCTTCCATTACGACGGCTCTTTGACAACCCCGCCTTGCACTGAAAAAGTGAAGTTCTACATCTTAAAAACACAGGTTAATGTGTCTAAAGAACAAATAGCGGAATTCCCATTCAAAATGAACGCTAGGCCCATTCAGCCTGCAAACGGCAGGCAGATTTATACCAACTGATTTAAGCGATCAGTCAGTCGAAGCATCCGCTTTGGCAATTTGATAGCGCACCCATTCGCGCTGATCAACTTGCTTGGCGGATGTTGTTTTTGGGGTGCCCAAAATATCCACATCTTGCGAAGCGGCACTTGGATATCGAACCCACTCGGCTGTGATGGGGCTAGGCGCAACAGGGCTTGGGAACCTCACCCAGCCCTCCACTTTTTTAGACAAGGCCATCATCTTGGCAGGAAATCTCACCCAGTTCTCAGTTTTGGGATTGATTTTGGGCGTGGCGGTTTTGGTTCCAGCCAACATGCCTTTGGCTTGAGCCTTTGAATCAGCCAGCTTTACCTCTGTCGGCTTTTGTATTTGAGTTGCTGACAGCTGTGCAAATTTGTCACCCAACTGCGCTTCCACCATGTTGAACACTTGGTTCTGGTTAGGCACCTTCAATGCGGCACTTGATTTGGCCACATTGTTGGCATCTTTGCTGAAGTGCAAAGGGTTCAATGCCCTGAAAGCTTCGGCCAGTAACTCGGTTTTGAGGTCGCTGTTGGGCATGGTTTTGGCAATGATGCGCTCGAGCGACTCGCCCACCATGGGGGTATACGTAAAGCTTGACTTCAGACCCTCCCAATTCACAAGATTGGCAGCTTGACTGCCGGTTGCAGTTGCAAGACCTAGGGTTAAAACCGTAGCTGCAAAAATGGGGCGAAGGGCGTGTGTCAAGGTTTCGACTCCTAAAGGGAGAAATCAAGGGGTTTGACACTCCCTCCTGCAAGACACATGCCACCGGAAAATTGACAGTGCTTAATTGAAATCGATTGCCCTAGTGCAAGGCATTGGGCGATACCAATTGCACCGAGGGGAAATATGTTTTGTAGCGCTGGACATCTCTGGTGAGAACAGGCAATCGGCTTACTGCTGCATGTGCCCCTACGAAAAAATCACCCAAAATATTGTGTTTGATGCCGCCTTTTTTGCGATAAGCCTGAAATGCTTTGGCCGCTAAAAATAAGCCAGGCTTGGGAATTTGTAGATGCTTTAAACCCATGACCTGAACAACATCATCTAGGTCCTCAATTTTGCTGAAGGCGCAGGAAAGTTCTGAATAAATGATGGGGTTGATGCTTAAAACGTGAATTTTGGACTGAACACGCAATTGATGAATTGACCAATCGGCCCAGCGCGGTTCATTGTTAAGCACATCAATGAGGACGTTGGTATCGACCAGCATCAATGCTCGCCTCTAAGCAAGTTCATTAAATCTTTGGTTCGCCAAGGAATGTCTGCACGTCCCCTGACTTTCTCAAATCGATCTTTGGGTACCGATTGACTGGGTTTTTTTCTGGATGTGGCGCTTTGATTGACATCGACCTTTTGCAGCAACACATCGCCAGCGTCGTTGACAGTAAAGTTGATTTTGC
>JBIKJX010000304.1:0-3157 GCA_044360785.1 Limnohabitans sp. | reverse complement strand
GTTCGTAATTGAGCGTAACGCGCTTGCCCGCCGCGGCTGATATTTTTTGAGCGACAGCTTCATCTCGAACCGTAAAGAGGAATTTCTCGGGCGCTGCGCCGGGCATGGCCACCAAAGACAATTCGCCCTCCCAAGTTTTGCAAATCCAGCCTTTGTTGGAAACTTTTTGCAAAAACCCAGCACGCTCTCCTGTGGAGTAGCTCCAGTTGAGGGCAATAAAGATGTAAAGTGCAAACAAGGCAATGGCGGCCAGCACCACTAAAAAGAAGGACTTGATCACTTTGGAGGTATTGAAGTTTGTCATTGCATCATTCTAGAGGAGAGTAAATTGGGGATCTGGATTGAATTGGGTGTATTTGCATTGGTCTTTGTTTTTGCCATTCATCAGTTTCATGACTTGAAGCAAGAAAAGAAGAAACGAGAACGCAAATTGGCCGAACAAGAAGCCGCAAAGAAAAATGGCTCACCAGAAGAGTGAGCCATTTGCTTGATGGTCATTCAAGCGCCAATGTCGACCTGGCCTAGTCTTGTCACCCATAAATTCCATGACCGCGGAATTTGGCCATCGTTCATGTCTGAGGCCAATTTGGCTTCTTCTTCATTCAAGAAACTAATTTCACCCAAGCCGTTGGCGGCCAATTGCAACTTGGCGTTGACTTCGGCATAGATGGCACGGTAAACCACCTGCTCCAAGGATGTGCCCACCACGGTGGAGCCATGCCCGCGCATGAGGACGCAATTGTGTTTGCCCAACGACCTGGCCAAAGCTTCGCCCAAATACGCGCTTCTGATAAGCATGTCTGAATTGCCTGCAGCCTCACGAATTTCAAAGTGAGCCGAACCCGAACCTAAAAATCCGGACATGTGAAACACAGGTTTGAGCGGGTTGTGCGTAATGGCAAAAGGAATCACGCTGGGTGAGTGGCTGTGAACCACCGCCACCACATCGGGCCGAGCGCGATAAATTTCGGAGTGAATGAAACGCTCAAGGTAAGGACGCTCGGTGGTTTGAGAAACGGCATTGCCATCCAGGTCATAGCTCACGATGTCTTGTCGTTTGACCAAACCAGGCGCTCTGTTGCAGGACAACAAAAACACGCCGTCTTGATTTGGATGCCGCACACTGACATGCCCCAAGCCATCCACAATGCCTTGATCGTACAAAATGCGATTGGCATACACAAGGCGATCGACCAAGTCGCTGGGCGGGGCTTCAAATGTCATTCAAATCTCTCCTGCTGTTTTTGAATTTTCAACCTAGGTGACAGTGTATGTCAGACATTGAACGCAAGTAGCCTCACAATACAAGCTCCACATTAGTTACACCCATAACACCCATCACTATGTCAACAGATTTAATCCTTGAGCAATGGTTGTCTGAGGAAGCCGCAGTTTTAAAAGGCCTACAAAGTGGCCGAGGCCCTGGCGTGGCAGATCCTAAAGAGGTCATGAAAATGACGGGTCTAGACATGATGCGTGGCATGTTAGAAGGCCGTATGCCTTATCCGGCGATGGGCAAGACCTTAGACTTCCAAATGATTCATGTGGAAGAGGGCAAAGCCGTATTTCAAGGCGCCCCCAGTTTGGCGCACCAAAACCCTATGGGGACGACGCATGGTGGTTGGTATGCCACCATTTTGGATTCGGCCATGGGTTGTGCAGTGCACAGCATGATGCCCATTGGACGTGGTTACACCACCGCGGAGTTGAGCATCAATTTGGTCCGCGCCATTACGCCCAAAGTGAAACGGTTAAGGGCATTGGGCACAGTGGTGCATTGCGGTCGACAATTGGCCACCACAGAAGGCCGTTTGGTCGGCCCGGATGGCACGCTTTACGCGCATGCCACGTCCACATGTTTGGTATTTGATATGAAGCCCAGAGCTTAATTTTTAGCGCTTGGGTTTTTCAGCATGCCAATCGATCCTGCCTCGCTGAGTGCATTGCCTCGCAGCGCGGGGGTTTATTTGTTCAAAGGCGAAGGCAGCTTACCGCTTTACATTGGCAAAAGTGTAGACATTCGAAGCCGTGTTTTGTCACACCTGCGGGCTGAAGACGAAGCCGAAATGATGTCGCAGACTAACCGCGTTGAATTCATTCAAACCGCCGGAGAAATTGGTGCACTTTTGTTGGAGTCGCACTTAATCAAGCAACTCAGCCCGCTGTTCAACATCAGGCTAAGACGCATTCGCAATTTGTGCAGCATCCATTTGTCACCCACTTCCGATGTTCTTCAACCTGTGGTGGTGACTGCCAAAGACTTGGGCGTGGGCGAAGTGGAGGGGCTTTATGGCTTGTTTGGTTCGGTACGTGCCGCACAAAATAAATTGCGCGAATTGGCCGATCCGCATCGCTTGTGTTTGGGTTTGTTAGGCCTAGAAAAAATGGGTTCCAGGGGTTGCTTTGGTCTGCAAGTGAAATCGTGTTTGGGAGCTTGCGTAGGCCGCGAAGATCGCGCTGTCCACGACGCCCGATTGCTCGGTGCGTTGGCAGATTTGAAAGTGCATGCGTGGCCTTTTGCAGATGCCATCGAGCTCATTGAAACGCAAGGCGATTGGACGCAGCGGCACCGCATTCAAAACTGGCGTTATTTGGGTACGACATGTTCTAAGTCCAGTGCATATCCAGTCAATGTTCAAAAATCGTTTGATTTGGATACCTACAAAATATTGGTCAAGCCCATCATGATGGGAACGGCGCATGTGGCGCATGTGACAAACCTGTCGGTTCAGGTCGATACAAAGTAATTTACAGACTGGGGTTTACGCTAGGCCGTCACAATATGGTCAAGAACCAATGGTAAGGTCTTATTTTTGATTGAGAGTGAGTTTCTATGGCCAAAGATTTCAGCACCATGGAAGACAGCAACCGGTCTTCCAATTCCAGCATTCACGATGTCATTGCAGAATCAAAAAGATCATTTTTAAAAACCAGTGCAGCCGTGTCTTTGGCTGCCTTGGTAGCGCCCATGGTGGGCTGTGCCAGCATGGCCTCGGCCAGGCCCAAATTAGGCTTCAAATCAATTCCAGTAGGATTGGGCGACAAGTTAGTCGTCCCTGAAGGTTACACAGCCACTCCTTTGGCGCCATGGGGTGAGCCCGTAGGCATTGCAGGCAACATGCCGGCATTCAAAACCGATGGCTCTAACTCGGCTGCC